>NZ_JACIYL010000272.1 GCF_014359955.1 Thermogutta sp.
ATGGCCGTGGAGAATATGAAGCCCCTCGCGGAGATTTACAGAAAACTCGACGAGCTGGCGCGGTCGCCTGACAAACCGGCAGGCCTGGAAATTGGGGTCACAGGTTCCGGCGCTGTAGGGACGGAAATGCTCATTGCGGCTGAGGAGAGTATCCGCAACACCGAATGGGCCACGATTGGGTTAATCATCATTATCCTGCTTGTTGTGTACCGGGCGCCTCTTCTTGCGGCAGTGCCGCTTGTTGCACTGGCTGTGGCGGTATTTACGGCCTTTGACGCCCTCGCGCTCTTGGCGGGAATCAGTCTGAAAACAGGCTGGTTTGAGTTCGCGGTCTTTAAAACGACGAAAATTTTTGTGGTGGTGGTCCTCTTTGGCAGCGGTACGGATTACTGCCTGTTCCTGATCGCGCGGTACAAAGAGGAGCTTTCCAAAGGGGCGGGCATTATCGATGCGGCAGCCAGGGCCCTTGACGCGGTGAGCGCGGCTCTTCTCGCCAGTGCCTGGACGACCATCCTGGGGCTCGGGATGATGGTCTTTTCCGACTTTGGAAAATTCCGAAACGGCGGGCCAGCGATTGCCGTGGCCCTCGTGGTGGCCCTGGTGGCGTGTCTCACTTTGGCGCCGGCCATTCTCTGTGTGCTGGGTAAGAAGGTCTTCTGGCCTTTTCGGGTGGACCTGGACTCGGGAGAGGAATCCGACGACATCCGTCTGGGGCGGCGCTCGATTGTGGGGGCACGATTTCAGGGATTGTGGAATTTCCTCGGAGAGGGCGTGTTGCGCCGGCCGGGCTTGATTCTGGCGGGATCTCTGCTCGTGATGACGCCTTTCGTCTGGAATGCCCAGTCGATTGACCTCACGTATGACCTGCTCAGCGAGTTGGGGCCCGATCGACGGTGCGTCCAGGGAACGGCACTCCTCCGCGAGTATTTCCCCGCAGGGGAAACGGGGCCGGTCACGATCCTCGTCTATCACCCCAAGGCCGACTTTCTGGAGGGGCCCGATCGCTTTCGACTGCTGCGCGAACTCACGCAAGCCATTTATTCGATGGAATACCCGGCCCCCGACGGGACGCGATTCAAGCCGATTCAGAGTGTCAGAAGTCTGGTAGACCCACTCGGGGAGGGGAACACCGGGAGTGTGTTTGTGAGCGGTGTGGTCCGGGCGCGGGCCAAGGCGATGTATGTGGCCCAGCAGGAACCGTATCGTGGCAAGGTCACTCGCCTGGATGTCATTTTCCCCTATGATCCGTTCTCGGTTGAGAGCATCTATTTGCTGGATGCCCTGGAGAAGTATCTCAACGAATGGGCGAGTTCTCATGCTGACTGGAATGGAGCCCAGTTTTATTTCATTGGAACAACACCCGGTATCCGGGATCTTCGGGCGGTGACCCTCAGCGATCAGCAACTTATTCAGAGGTTGGTTCCGCTCGCTGTGCTGTTTGTCCTTATCCTGATTTTGCGACGTCCGATACTCTCTATTTTGCTCGTTCTGTCAGTCATTTGGGGCTATTACGTGACACTGGGGATCACCGAACTGGTGTTCTCGTGGATTCGCGGGGCCACCTATCATGGCCTGGACTGGAAACTGCCCACGTTTTTGTTCGTCATCCTGGTGGCTGTGGGGGAGGATTACAACATTTATCTTGTCACTCGCGTGTTGGAGGAACAGGCCAAATACGGGTTTGCAGAGGGGCTGAAATCGGCTCTGCGGAAGACGGGCGGCATCATCACCAGTTGCGGCATTATCATGGCGGGGACGTTCATTGCCATGATCAGCGGTTCGTTGCGTACGATGCATCAACTGGGATTTGCCTTAGCACTGGGCGTATTGCTCGACACATTCGTCATCCGAACCATTTTGGTTCCGTGTATTATCGTGCTGCTGGATCGATACCTGCCGAAATGGCCTCGGAAGAAAATGGCCGAGAAAACTTCCCGTGCGAGAGAAGTCCACCTGGAACCCCACCTTCAGTCCGAAATGCCGGTGGAGTCCCGTCACTGAAAAACGAACCGGTGCTGCCTGACCGGCTTTTTCCCAGCGGGCGCCAGAAGATTATTGATTTTGGGCAAGTTGGGGTGGAACCGGTTTGGGCTGGGACGTGAGAAGACCATGTGAGGCAGATTCGCTGAGCATAGGTTGGACTTCCTCGACGAAGTCCTTAGCGTCTTCAAATTGCCGGTAAACGCTGGCAAATCGGACGTAAGCCACCTGGTCAAGCTGGCGAAGATACTGCATCGCCAGTTCGCCGATGTATCGGCTTTCAACCTCGGTATCGAAATTGCGTTCGATATCCTCTTCAATGGCTGAAACAACGGCCTCGATTTGCTCGTCACTGATGGGACGCTTCCAACAGGCCTTTTCCAGGCCTGCTTTGAGCTTGTTTCGGTCGTACGGAACCCGCGATCCGTCTTTTTTGATAACCTTAAGGCGGCGCTTCTCCACGCGCTCGTAGGTGGTGAAGCGTCGGCCGCACCGATTGCACTGGCGGCGTCTCCGGATGGCAGCGCCATTTTCCGCCACGCGGCTATCGGTCACTCGATCATCATCTTGATGACAGTACGGGCACTTCATGGGTAGAGACCTTGTTAAGCGTCCTTGTATGAGAAGTTTCCATCTAGAGCTAGTATATCGTCTCTGGAAATTTAGCGAAATGCGAGGGATTGCTGACGCTACAAAAAAGACCGACCCTCCGTAAAAGAGGGTCGGTTTTCGCATACTTTCACGCAATACAGCTACGCACAGGGTTACGTAGCCTGGGCAAAAAGCATTTCAGGGTTGGCATCCACTGGCCAGATGCACAGAGGCAGATAACGGGAGGGGAAAATCCAACCTGAGCCAGGTCGGGGCGGGCATCCGAACCACATCAACACTCAGTCACTTCTTCTCTTCAGGCTGGGGAGCCGGCTTGGGGGCTTCCGCGGGTTGGGCCGGCTGTGCCTCAGCCGCAGGCTGACAGCAAGCCTCGTCCACGATCACCACCCGATGATGCCGACCGAACAACCGGCAATGATGGTGGACCGGGGGCGGGCACTCGGGCGGGCAGGCCGGTTCGACCTTCACAGCCTCGCAGGGCTTCGGCTCTTCGCACGGAGCGGGTTCGCAGCAGGCCTTGGCGGCCTTCCGAGCCTCGCACCGAGCCCGCAGCCGAGCCAGCAAACCAACGCGGTGAACGGGCGGGCAGGCCGGCTCGCAGGCAGGGGGAGCGGGTTGCTCGCACGCCGGCTGGCAGGCCGGAGCAGGCTGGCAGCACGCCTTAGGTTCGTGGGCATTTGCCGCCCACGCCATGAACAGTCCCACACACACAGCAGCGACACACAGGATGCTCAAGCGATTCATGTTTGGGTCCTCCTCTTCAAGGCTGAAACACCCAGACAGCAACGGACACACCAACAACGCAACAGGAGCACCGAGCTCCTATCCATCGGATGCCACGCCACGACTCACGCTCACTTGCGACCTGTGGTCGCCACCCTGTTTCGTAACATGCGACCACACCTCCCGTGGGGCATCCCCATCCCTAGCTTGTTAAAGATACCAACTAGGGAAGCGTTGTCAAGGGCGTAGATAGGGTAAACTGTTCCTTTCGGAGGACATTTATGGCCTGTGCTGTAGTAATTAGTTTGCACAAAGTGTACCAGACCAGACTTTCCCCTCCGGATCACTTTCTAGGCTTCTTGGTGAAAACCCCAAACCTACCCCGGAAAGGCGCGATGGCTTGAAGTTCTTCCGGACTCCGGGACCTCACCTCAAGGGTGCGCTATGGTTGCCGGCTGCAATCATACTGGCTGGGTAGGTAAGATAATTAGGTCTAGATGATCACCACAACCAGCGAAATAAACAAGCCCTGCCCGTTTGAATCCTTCCAAGCCCCGCGTCTGGCCCCGTCCAGAACGGTCAGTGTTGACAACGTCCAGGAAAACTTGCAACTTAGGAGGACCTCAGTCGATGTCTTTTTCGGCATGTCCCCACATGACAAGACAATTTGTAATTTTTGCTGTTCTGTCCAGTTTTCCCGCACTTCTGACGATCGTCCACCCCGTCGCGGCGTCGGATACTCCCTCTCCGCTAGCGACCTTGCGAAAGGAACACCCCCGACTCATAGCCACGCGTGAGGACGAGAGCCGGGTGAGGCAGCTTCTAACGCACAATGCTCAAGCTCGGGCGCTCTTTGAGTTTCTCCGGAAGGAAGCGGATCAAGTGTTCCATCAATCGCCAGTTGAGCATCGTCTCATAGGTCCCCGGTTGCTCGATCAGAGCCGCCGATGTCTCTCAAGAGTTTACCTCCTGGCCACGGTTTACCGGCTCACAGGAGAACGTCGGTATGCCGATCGGGCCATCAAAGAAATGCTCACGGCGGCCAATTTTCTGGATTGGAATCCGTCCCATTTCCTGGATACGGCGGAGATGACGCACGCCCTCGCCATCGGATACGACTGGCTTTACGACGTGCTGGACCCACAACAGCGCCAGACCATTCGGCAGGCCATCGTCGAAAAGGGCCTCCGCGAGGGGGAGAAGGTCTACCGCAAAGGAACGTGGTGGACAAAAACCGCGTGGAATTGGAATCAGGTGTGCAATGGCGGAATGACGCTGGGGGCCCTGGCTGTGGCCGATGAAGAGCCGGAGTTGGCCGAATACATCGTCACCCAGGCCGTCAAGTCGGTTCCCATCTCCATGGCCAACTACGCGCCCGACGGAGCCTGGGCCGAAGGCCCCGGTTACTGGAGTTATGCCACCCATTACACCGTTTACATGCTCGCCGGACTGCAAAGTGCCCTCGGCACTGACTTCGGGCTGTCCGATTCGCCTGGATTCGACAAGGCGGGCGATTTTCGGATTCACGTGGTCGGACCCAGTGGGTTGGCTTTCAATTTCGCGGACGGTTCCGCCCGGGTGGGAGCGGCCTCACCAATGTTCTGGTTGGCGACCCGCTTCGGTAAACCCCTGTATGCCTGGCATGAGCGAGAAGTGATCAAGGGCCGCACACCTCTCCATCTCTGGTGGTATAACGATCAATCTGCTGAGATTAATCAGGAATCTGTGGCCAAGTGGTTCCGCGGTGCAGACATCGTGACCCTGCGGAGTGACTGGACAGATCAGGCCGTCTTCGTGGGCTTCAAGGGTGGAGATAACGATGTCAACCACAGCCACCTGGAACTGGGCAGTTTCGTC
>NZ_JACIYL010000273.1 GCF_014359955.1 Thermogutta sp.
TGGGCCCCGAGGGACTCCTTCTGAAGTATCGCAAGGTGCATCCCTGGATTCCCTGGGAACTCCATACCAGCCCCCATGATCTTCCCGACTACCAGGAACCTCTCTTTCCGGTAGCCCAGACGGAGATTGGCTCCATTGGCGTGGCCATCTGTTACGACTGGCTGTTCCCGGAGGCCATTCGCCAGCTTGCCCTCCAAGGAGCCGAAGTGTTGCTGCGAGTCTCAGCCTACATGGACCCGTGGGGAACCGCCTCGCCGATGGAATGGTGGACGCTTGTCAACCGGGTACGGGCCATCGAAAACCTGGCCTACGTGGTGGCCTGCAATCAGGGGGCTTCCCTGCGGAACTACCCACCCTTTAGCTGGCCGGGCGGGAGCATGATCGTGGACTACGACGGGCGAATCGTCGTCCAGGCGGAGCCCGGCACAGGCGAAAAGATCGTCGTCGGACCGGTGGATGTCGCTGCTGTTCGTGAGGAGCGCGATCGCCGATTGGGACATCACATGCTGGCCCACCTCCGCACCGAGGCTTATTCCGGTTACCGAACTCCCATCTACCCGCAGGCCGCCACCCCTGCTCCACCGACTACTGACGAGGTGACGAATCGGATCAAAGTTGGCCGGGTCCGCTGGCGTCAAGCATCTCAACAAATAAAAAATCACAGAGGAACGACATGTGAGAACGAGGGCCACACGTGAGGAGCACCCCATCGCGAAAACCGGTCAATTTTTGGCGGGTACCTGCCAAGAAGCAAGAAATCTCCCCTCAATCTGCTGCCGGCCGCGGCAAGACAGCCAGAAAACGATTGCTTGCCGATCTGTTGCTCGCCGGGGTGTGCTTCGCTTTTGTGTTTGCCATCTTCTTCTGGCGTCCGTGGGGCCAGCGGGATCCCACCACGCATCCAGCGGTCGGAAAGCCAGCCGACTTCGTCCAGGTGTATGCGCTGGACGACCTCGTCAATCCGGGCCGGGGCGTTGAAATGCCGGTCCCCCAGGCCATTTCTCCCGTCACACTGGACTCGCTTCGCGACCATGTCACCGTGGCCGTGTTTTGGGGTCCCTGGGTTCCTACCAGTGAAGAAGCAGTCTCCCGTCTGGCGGCCGTGCTCCCGGTGACCACGCGAAAGGATTTTCGTTTTGTGGCCATTGCCTGCCCCCCACCTCCCGACCGCAACCTGCCTGAAGACTTTTTGGTTTGGACGCAAACCGCCTGGCGGGAACTGCATCTGCCCACGCCGTGTTATGTCGATCTGGAACGAACGAGCCAGTACCGATTCCTGCTTCTTGCCCAGCCTGAGGCGTCTGACGTGGCTAGACTTGCGCCCCTGCCGATTCCCGCAATTGTTCTCATCGATCGAAACGGGATCATTCGCGCAGCATGGTCGGGATGGCTTCCGGGATACGATCGCCAGGTGAGTCAAATGGTGGACCAACTTTTGGGACCACCGGTCAGAAAAACACCCGGCTCGACTCACGACGCCCAGCCCCCAGGGTCATTTCCTGAATCACGATGAATCGCCATCAAAGAGTGTGCCCGATTCGGTTACAGGCTCGATGCAGCGTGGTCCCTCATGGCGAGTTGAATTCACGTAGGAAGAGACGGCCACGGCCTCCATTTCGTGCGCGGGGTACGGCCGAATCCATTCCCGGAGCTTGTCAAACTGGATGATGGCGGGGTTCAACCACAAATCATAGGCCTCCGGCGGCAAGATGAGAGGCATCCGATTGTGGAACTTCGCCACCAGCGGATTGGGTTCCACCGTGAGGACGGTGCATGTCTCCAGAATCTCGCCGGTGGGACTGTGCCACTGATCCCAGAGCCCAGCCAGGGCAAACAATCGATCACCTCGGAGGCGAATAAAATAAGGCTGCTTTCCTTTAGGGGATGCCTTCCACTCATAGAATCCATCTGCCGGAACGAGACACCGGCGGTACCGGGCGGCAGTTCGGAACGCAGGCTTTGTGCCGACGGTTTCCGCCCGAGCGTTGATCAGTCGGTTACCCACGGCAGGGTCTTCCGCCCAGTGCGGCACCAGGCCCCATTTGACCCACGCCCATTCCAGCCTGACAGCAGGCTCCACATCGCCGCTACCGGCGTGCGTTATCTGTTTTCGGAAGTCCGTATTTGTCTCGGCAATCGGCTCTCCCGCATCGGAGTCGGCCCGCTGGGCCCGGACAACTCCAACCATTTGCCCCGGACCAATGTTATACCGGGGTGAAAAATCGGGAACCTGAAGCAGGCGAAAATGGCTTGCCACCTCTTCCGGTGTCGCACGCAACGTGAATCGACCGCACATCGGGCTGTCCTATCAACTGCTTTAATCCCATTGGCTTTCCCATGAACAACCTATTCTATTGACCGTCCTCGCGGAAAACGAACAGGTCATACGGAGCCGGGTGGAAAAAACGCCCAAAACGTGATAAAAAAGCATCACTTGTTCGCTGTCGTCCTATATGAACCGTTGACCGAGGAGGGACCTATGGCCATTCCGGGGCTTACGATCATCGGGGAATCCATTAACGACTCTGTGCCTTCCACGAAGGCACTTTTCGACGCCGGAGATCTTGACGGGATTGTGGCTCTCGCCAAAAGTCAGGTCGAGGGGGGAGCCGCCTATATCGATGTCAACATCGGCTCCCGAAGCCCTGACCTGATGGCTGAAGTGGTCCGCCGTATTCAGGAAGCCATCGACAAGCCACTTTCCATCGACACTCCCGATCCTCAGATCGCCCGGGCAGGATTGGAAGCCTATTCGGTCGAACGCGCGGGTGGCGCCAAACCGATTCTCAATTCGATCACCGTTTCCCGCGAGGAAATGTGGAAACTTTACGAAATCCGGCCGTTCAAGCCCATTTTGCTGGCCACCGAAGTTCTGCTCGATGGTCGCCCGCAACCCGCACGCACGGATGAACAAACCTACGAAGCAGCCAAGTATCTCGTGAATCTCGCTCGAAAGTATTGCCCGGGTATCAAAAATGATGATTTGATTATCGATCCCGGTATCGTGCCCATTGCCAGTGATACTGAAGGAAATCTCAAACGGCTGTTGGGTGCGATGAAGCGCATTCACGAAGATCCCGACCTGGCAGGCGTGCATATGTCGGTCGGTCTGAGCAACTTCACCGTCATGCTTCCATCCAAGCGAAAAGATGGTTCTCCGGTGAAGAGTGCCCTCGAGTCGGCCTTTCTTACCCGGGCCTTGCCGCTGGGTTTGGACATGATCATCGGCTCGGTCAAACGAAAATACGAACTGCTTCCGGAAGACCACCCGGCCATGCAGTGTCTGGAAGCGGTGCTCCAGGCCGAAGGCTTCGATGCGATCATGGCGGTACGAAAATTCTATGCGGAATAAACAGGGGTGGGTGCGTTCTTCACGTGGCGATTTGCAATGTGTGATTCTTTCAGGAACTAGCTGCCGAGAGACAGAGGGTGCTCGATGTCACACGTCCTGATTCAGCAACTGCTGGAAAAAGCCCCCGTGATTTTGGATGGAGCATGGGGAACTCAATTGCAAAGCCGCGGGTTGGCGGTCGGTGCTTGCCCCGACGAATGGAATCTCTCGCATCCCGCCGACGTGGAAGCAGTTGCCCGCGCCTATGTTGAGGCGGGAAGCCAGATCATCCTTACGAACACCTTCGGCGCCAATCCCATCACGCTGGAACGCTATGGCCTTGCTGACAAAACTGTGGCGATTAATCGGGCAGGTGTTGAAATCTCAAAACGCGCAGCAGCGGGCCAATCGTTTGTGTTCGCCTCCATCGGGCCGACCGGCGTCATGCTCATGATGGGCACCAAGACACCGGAAGAACTCCGATCAGCGTTCCTCGTCCAAGCCCAAGCACTAGCCGAGGCGGGGGCAGATGGACTGGTCATCGAAACCATGTCCGATCCTGCCGAGGCTCTTTTGGCCCTCGAGGCGGCCAAAACCACCGGTTTGCCCGTCGTAGTCTGTATGACGTTCGATTCTGGAAAAAACCGGGACCGAACCATGATGGGAACCACGCCCGAGCAAGCGGCTGAGCAACTCTCGGCCGCCGGTGCCGATGTCATTGGTGCCAACTGTGGCGCAGGCCCGGAGAATTATGTCAGTATCTGCCAGCGATTGAAAGCGGCCACGGACCGCCCCATTTGGATCAAACCCAATGCAGGTTTGCCGGAAATCGTCGATGGTCGAACTGTCTATCGCATTGCCCCTCAGGAATTCGCAGAATATGTACCCAAGTTGGTCGAAGCAGGGGCGAGCTTTATTGGGGGGTGCTGCGGAACGACGCCGGACTTTATTAAAGCGATTTGTCAGCTTCTCAAGAAAAATTCCAACTGAGTAATTCCTAGAACCAGATCCAACAGCAAGGGATTCCGACTACCACCTGCAACAATGACCTCGCGCGAACGCGTTCTCCGTGCACTGTCTCACCAGGGGCCGGATCGGGTGCCCATCGACTTTGGGGCCACACGACAGACCGGTATTGCAGCGGCTGCCTACCACCGTCTCAAAGAGCGCCTGGGATTGGCTACCCCCACCCGAGTCTATGACGTTTATCAGATGCTGGCCGAAATCGAACGACCGATCCTCGAACGCTTCGGGGTGGATGTCATTGGGCTTCACAGACGCCGCGTGGCTTTTGGAATTGCCAACGACAACTGGAAGCCCTGGCAACTGTTTGACGGCACGCCGGTTGAGGTGCCAGGCGAGTTTAATCCCGTCACAGAACCTGATGGTTCACTCACACTGTACGATCAGCAGGGACGACCTATTGCGAAAATGCCCAGGGACGGCTTCTACTTTGATCGACTTGATAAATATCCCGGCGCCGCCCATGTGGATCCAGAGACTCTGGATATTCCTCTCCTTACCCAGGAAGAATGTGATGAACTTGGAGCCCAAGCGGAGGCGTTGTACCACAACACCGATTTCGCGATCATCGCAGCAATGGGGCCTCCTTTCGAACTTTTCTTTGGGCTCGGAACCGGTGATTTTGCAGCCTGGATGATCACTTTGGTCAGCGAACCGGATTATGTTCGGGCGTTGTACGAGCGGATTGTCGAAGCCTGGCTCGAGAATTTGCGGCGTTTCCATCAGGCGGTCGGCGATCACGTGCACATCATTCAATTCAATGACGACCTGGGAACACAGGACCGGCCGTTTTTAT
>NZ_JACIYL010000274.1 GCF_014359955.1 Thermogutta sp.
CATAGACACCCCTGGTGAGCTGGACAGGAACTACCAGCGTGCTCTGTTCGGTCCCATTGGAAACGAATTTCAGCGCCCGACCGCGGAAGTTTTTCGCGTTTCCAGGTCTGGTTGTTGTGATGCTAATGGCCCCTGCATCGAAGTTGTAATTCGCCAACAGTTGAGCCGGATCGCCCGGTACCCCTTCAAAGGTAATGGTGTGCGTGAAGTTCGGCTCTGTCCCGCTCGTCGTGACCGTGATACTGGCCAGTTCGGGGATCTGGCGGAGAGCGCTTTGCACCGCACTCCCGGACGCATTGTAAGCGAGAGGGATTGTGGTATAGGTTTTGCCATCCGCGGCGGTGTATTTGAGGGTGTACCAGCCGCTGGTGGGCGAACCGCTGATCGTGACCTGTTGCTGTTCGACCTCCGACACCTGGACCGTGCTGGAAGATCCGACAATCACAAGCCACTGCGCAGGGCCGCCAGATGTTACTTGTTCAAAGTCCGCATTAGGAATCACCGAATCGCGGGCTTCCAGGAGTCGATAGAACGTCTGGATCCCGGATCCCTTGGGCCAGGTGGCTGAATCCCACTCGGCCGACTCCGCCGAGGCGAGTACCAACTGGGAAGCGTCCTGGTTGTGATAGACGTAGAGATTTTCGGGGACGATGGTGGGACGGATATAGCCGTTGACGTCGCGGACGCCACACACCAGGGCCGGTTGGGGGTTTGTGTTGGAGCCATCGGCGGTGATGGACGCCGATACGGTGGGCTGGGCCACGTAATAGCCCTGGCGCTGCATTTCCTGGATGAGTGCTGCCATCGCCTCCGAAATAGTCACGGCAGCAGGATATTCGGTCTGCACATAGGCTAACAGAAGTTCTTCCACAGCCTTGAGAAGGGAGCCGGTCAGCGCTCTGTCCGTGCTCAGCCAGGAGTTGAGATTAAGGCCCTCCGTGGCCCTCAGGTAACGCAGATTATCGCTCAGTTTCTCTACCGCGGAGATGTAACTCTCCACGGCACTGGGAACGCCAGACCCGTAGGCTCCAGCCAGCGCTTCCCATACCTTGTACGCTTTGCCGAGGAGATTGAACAGCCCATCCTGATTTGTGGCGTCGTAGAGTTTCAGGGCCATGGCTCACTCCGGTGAATACCGATCTTCCACGGAGATCCCTGTCAGTGTCGTGCTTTCTTCCAAAGCCGCCGTGATGCGCCCCGATTGATCGCGCAGCTGCTGAGGGCTTGTCATGGGGAGCATGCCGACATCCAGCGCGGGTGGAGGTGCCTCCAGCTGGTAGACGTACGTTCCGCTCACCTTGTAGGCCAGCTGTCGGGCATCTTTGGTTGGACTGGGAGCATGGGGTGTGAGCTGCTTCCAGACCAAATAGGCCTTGCATTTGTCAGTGACATCATAGGACTCCGGAGCGGCAGGAATTTTTGGCCAGCCGCCGATCCGTTCGGTTTCGAATTCAATCACGCGATAGACGGCAGGCTCAGCAAGGGTCGTGAAAAGGGTCGTGCGTCCGTCCTTGTCTTTCACACTGCGGGGCAACCCCACCTGGTAGGAATCTACATAGTAAGTCGATCGCAGGGCAGCGAATGTGTACATTGTCTGTGGCGTGTAGAGCACGACGGAGTGTTTGGATTCATCCACATCCCCCTCTTCAGTACCGGGCGTCTCGGTGGTGTCCTCAGGTTCGTCCTGTTTGGCCAGGCGGACCTTTTCGATGCGGGGCTTGCTGGTGGCTGCCATGGGAAGATCGTGGTGCCTCTCTGGTTCCTGCAAATAGCAGGAGAGAAGAATAAGGGCTGCCGGAGAGCGTTCTCCATCGTGGGTGAATCCAAACAATCCCGGCAGCGAGCCCGCTGACTTGTCATAGCGGATCTGCCGATTCTTTTTGAAGCGAACAGCAAAGTCGATGGGCCGCCCGATGTACGTCTTTTGGAAATTCGTCATCCAGTCGCCGGGCTGTTGGGCTTTGCCATCAGCGTCGATTCCTGCGGGGAGCATGCGGATTGTCACCGCCACATCAACCGCTTGCCGCTGACCGTAGTAAGTGGTAATGCGCGCGCTATCTAAAAAACAGTTGGCTTTTTCATCGTTGAGTTTGTCCCAGGATCCGAGGGTGACCGATTCGATGATTTTAAAGGCCAGTTGGATCAGCAGTTTGCGGTCCACATGGGGAGGGCCGCCCAACTGGAAATTAGCCGCCAGGCGGCAGGTGAACGCCTCATCAATCATCAGTTCCACGCGTCCGGTCATGGAAGTGGCGGGCCAGGGCGGGCATTCCGCCACCTGGACGTCTACGATTTCGTAATCGCAACTCAGCCCGTCTTCGCTGGAACGATAGGTGATCGATTGACGGACGAAGCTCCGTTCGAGGAGTGGAAAGGCGAGATATCTCCGCAACTGCGGAAGGATCTGGCCGTGCTGTTTCCGCAAAATGTGATCCACAAAGGCTGTCCCCGCTACCGTGATCCGTCCGGCAATCCGCCTCGTGGTGTAAAAATTTTCATCCATCGATTCTTCGATGGTCCAGCGGTTGTTGATCTCCCCACCCCAGCGATGTAAATCGAAGTCCGGCTTTTCGGTGGCCAGATCGGCAAAGGACTTCCCGAAGGGAACGGCCAGCACAGAGGCTTCCACGGTAAATTCCACCTTGGCGATCCCAGTGGCGGGGAAATATTGTTCCACACGGACACCGCGGGGCTTGGGACCATTGGCTACCTCGAGCACCACCGTGTCCGGCTTCCGCGTGCTCAGAGCAGTAACCGCCGGGAATTCGGTCATGGGCATAACCGCCCAAATGGGATAAAGATTGTGCTGGATCTGATTCTGCTGATCGCGAACACGTTCGATGACAAAGTATTCCAGCCAGCGACGGGGTTTATTGAGTTCCGCTATGAGCAGGGGCAGATCGTATTTTCCGATGGGCTGGCCGAGTAGGGCGATGCCGCCTTGTTCGGCTTGTTGGGCGATCTGATCCACGGAGTAGTAGGAGGCCAGCGACTCGCCACCGGGAACGAGAAAGCCTGCCACCACAAGACGGAGGTTAAGGTACAGACGATCCGTGTCACTCGGGTCGTATTTCACGGTAACTTCGTGTGCCCGAGTGTGGCAGTTTAGAATGAGGACATTTCCATAACGCAAAACCGTGACACTGGCCATGTTAGCGTCGGGGCGGTGGTTGCATCGGGCCAAAAGGACGTTCAAAGCGTGGCTGAGGCCGGGCCGGTGGCACCAGACCATGCCAATCGGAGCGGGTCAATCGTCCGAAGAATTCCGCGGCTATACTGGTGCTTTGCTGATTCTGTTCCTCCATCCATTTGTTGAGGTCGATGAGTCCAAAGGTCAGCGTCTTGATCAGTTCGTTGACGGAGCGCGTGATGCGCGTTGTACCATCTCCAATTCGCGCAAGCAGGTGGAGAGTTTGCGTGAGACTGGACATGAGTACTCCTGCAAACAGATTGCGGACGGGGGCCCAGGCCCGCTGGGCATCGGCAAGTGCGTCGGCGAGTTTGCTCAAGGGACCGGATAATGTGCGAACGGACTGGGCCGTGAGGAGGGTTTGCTGATGTTGTAAACGCAGCATGGACCACTGGGCCTGAGGGGCAAACTTCGCCGCCTCCGCATAACGCCCGAGAATTCCCTGAGCGATCCCCTCTACGGCCTTCGATAGGCTGGAGAGCGCCATAGGGGTCACCAACGCGTGCACGAACCAGCGCATGAGACGATTGCCCGTGTTAGACAATTCTTGTGCCGCCTTCTCCTGTTGTTTGAGGGCTTCTGTGTTTTTCTCGGTGGCTTCCGTATTCTTCTCTAATTTCTCAGTGCTGGCCTCCGTTTTCTGTTTGGCCTGGCGAATCGATTCGCTCTCCTGAGGAGATTCCGCAGCGGTCTTCTCGGCAGGAAGTCCTTTTTCCGTGGGTTGCTGTGTGCGGGGAGACGCAGACATCGGGGCACTTTGTGGTCGGGGTGGGGCTGCGATCATGCCGCGAATGGCAGCCACGAACCGAGCCATGGGTCCTTGGGTGAAGCGGACTTTGGGAAGGGGAGGAGGGGTCGGAGGCAATGGAGGTGGGGTCGGGGGAAGGGGCGGTGGCGTCGGTGGTAACGGCGGCGGCACCATCTCTGCCGTTGTCCGTCCCGCTTGTTCGGAGACCTTTTCTTGAGGGACGGAAGTCTTCAGCAGCGAAATTTTGGCGGTCTCCCGTCCCGCTTGTTCGGAGACCTTTTCTTGAGATGTTTCGGTCTGCGTCCCTCCCGTCACCTGTTCGCCGGAAGTCGAGGCACTCCGTTGGCCGCCCCGCAGTTCGGCCAGTTTTCTGGCAAGTTCCCGGGCGTTTTCCTGTTCGGCCGCCGATTCCAGGACGTCTCCTCGCTGGCTGGTGTCGCGGTGTTTTGTCTTCTCTCCATTCGCCTGTTTTCTGCGTTTGGTTTTGTGCTCTTTTTCCTGTTTGACCTGAGTGACGGTCGGTGCTTGACGAGCACGCACAACAACGACTCGCCCTGGTGCACGTCGGGGAGGTGCGGTCAGGGAGCGGAATGCCCGAGCACCGGCTGCGACAACTCGTGGCAGCGCTGCCGCTGCGCTGCGAATGAATCCCAGAAGTGCACTCAGGCCCTGAATCATAGCAACTGACTGAAATCCCAGTTAAATGTATCGAGATTCACATGATCTGGCACGTTAATCACTTGCGTGTTCCACTGCAGTAGCGGATTCTGTTCCCCCTGCTTGTGATCCACTCCTACCGCTACCAATAGCATGGCCCATAGCCCGCGATCGTATGGATCCGCCACGAACGGCAAAATGGAGGTTCCCAAGCTGACCAGGAGCGGGACTATGGGTTGGAACTTTTTTTTTGCGTTTCACACCATTCCTGGAAGATGAGCATGAGCTCGTTGATTTCCTGATAGGAAGCCCCCTGAGGGCCGAGGGGAACCTCGAATATTTCGGCGATGACGCGGTAGGCCCGGTCCAGTTTGCCCGCATCATACTGGCCGAGTTCAGAACTGGCCTGCACTTCCTGAAGTAGTTGGGCGACCTCATCCTGATTGAGTCGAAACAGGATGGGGATGGGGTCCCGCACGTACCAGGTATCCCCGAGTTTGAACACTAAAAACCCGCGCTGTGCGAGTTGTCTGTAAC
>NZ_JACIYL010000275.1 GCF_014359955.1 Thermogutta sp.
CGATTGGAGGGCCCGGTGCCGCCCGGGCCGCGCCACACGATCATACGCCCCGCGCTTCGGTCGGGGCAATTCATGAATTCCCCCGACAAGTTTTATGTGTTCTCCCGGCTTTTCCAAGACCCGCTGCCTGGTGGGCGCGGTTCTTCCGCCCCGTCGTGGCATGCTGTGATTTGCATAATTCTATCCAAGTGTCGGCTGAGTTGCTCCCGAACCCAGGGGTCCGGATCGCTATCCATCCGCGCCCGCACGGCCGACACCGCCTCCTCTGTTGCGATCTCGACGAGGGCCCAGCCGCATGCTTCCCGCACGACAGGATCCGAATCCTCCAGTCCTCTGGTCAGCGCTGGTACCGCTTCCCTGCAGCGTTGATTTCCCAGGACGATCGCGGCATTTCGCAAAAGACCCCGCCGTTTGGCTCGCCACAACGGCATGTCCCGAAACGCCGAACGGAACTGCTCGTCGCTCCACTGGAAAAGCTCAATCAGTTCGACGTGGGTTCCCCAGCGAGGCATGAGTGAAGGCTCCCCGCTCACCGGCGCCCGTCGGTTCCAGGGGCAGACTTCCTGACAGATGTCGCAACCAAAAAACCAATCATCAACAGAGGATCGCCATTCCTGAGGGATCGGACCGCGGAGCTCGATCGTCAAATAGCTGAGGCATCGTCGGGCATCGAGGACATACGGAGCGACGAGCGCTCCAGTGGGACACGCACGCAGACAGGCGGTGCACGTCCCGCAGTGATTGGCTTCAAAAGGCCTGTCCACCACCAGGTCGGCCGTCGTCAGAAGTGCTGCCAGAAAGAGCCAGCTCCCCAGGCGGGGATTAATGAGCAGCGTGTTTTTGCCGATCCAGCCCAGACCGGCGAGTTGAGCAAATTCGCGTTCCAGAAGCGGCGCCGTATCGACCACGCCCCGTGTCTCACTCCCCGGGCAGAGTTCTTTCACTGTTTGGCCGAGGCTTTTGAGCTTGCTCCGGATCAGGTCGTGGTAATCTTTTCCCCACGCGTACCGCGAAATCCTCCCTTTACCGACCGCACTCGGCGAGGGTTCTACCGTGCGATAGGGAAATCCCAGCATCACGATGGTCCGCACGCCTTCCAAAACCGACCGGGGATGGGCGTACGCTTCCCGCCGACGTTCCAGATACTTCATCTCCCCGTGAAAGCCCTTTTCCAGCCACTCCACAAAAAAAGAAAAATGAGGTGGCTCTACGGCGGAACAGATCCCCACCGGCGCAAATCCCAGATCCTCGGCGGCTTTCCGAATTTGCCGGGTGATTTCCTCCCGATCGCTGGGCATCGGCTGACATCCGCGGACACGACGTCACAAACCAGACAGGAAGACGCGTCGATTGCGTCCGTCATCCATTTTAGGAAACAATGAAGGGGTGAATCCAAAGAAAAAAATCGGGCGGCGCACTCATTTCGCCCGAGCGCTTCGATGGCTCAAGCGGTGTTCCGCAGAGTAAGAGTCTCGTACCAGGGGAGTTTATCCAGCGATGGGACACGGTCTGAAGCTCTGTATTATCTGCGTTTTTTCGCTGGTAGGTGGCCTTTTGCTCGTTGCTGCGCCGGGTTGCCAATCCCGGCCGCCTCTGGAAGAGTTAGGCGAGCTGGAGTTCGATGTGCCCAATCTGCCGGGTATCGATCAGCCCTATCCTCTTCCTGGTGAATCCAAGGAGAAGAAAACCACCGACCACGACAGCGGTTCCGCCCCTTTTAACGAATGAATCTTTCCTTTCGCGCGGTTCCCTGGGGGGCGTTCTTGCCCGGGACCCTCGCCAGATGAAAATAGGGCTTGCGCAGATTACCCTGGAGAACGCGGCGTTTCCCGTTCGGTTTGGCCTCAGTGGAGAAGTGGACATGAGCAGGTTGGTTGTCACATTCCTGACGGGGCTTGTCCTCAGCCTTTCGGCCGGAGCAGGATGGCCTGTTCTGGGAGATGAGTACTGGGTATTCTACGGCACATACACACGGGGCACCAGCAAGGGGATCTATGTGAGCCGATTCAACGCGGAGGAGGGAACTCTCAGCGAGCCGGTGCTGGCCGCGGAGGCACAGAATCCCTCGTTTCTGGCACTGCATCCCCAAAAACCCCTTTTGTATGCGGTGGGAGAGCTCTGGGAAATGTCCGGCAGACGGACGGGCAGCGTCAGCGCCTTTGCGGTGGATGTCCGCTCGGGCCGATTGAGCTTGATCAATCAGCAACCGTCGGGCGGTTCCGGGCCTTGCCACGTCAGCGTGGACGCCACAGGCCGATTCGTCCTGGTCGCCAATTATGGCGGGGGAAGCGTGGCGGTCTTGCCAGTTTCGCCGGACGGCGGGCTTGGGCCGACTGTTTGCCTGATAAAGCAGGAGGGAAAGAGTGTGCACCCCACGCGACAGACAAGCCCTCATGCCCATCAGATCGGCTTCAATCCGACCGGCAAACTTGTTGTGGTACCCGACCTGGGGCTGGACCAAGTTTTGCTGTTCGATTGGGATGGTACTCGAGGGCAGCTCACTCCCCACAAGCCGCCGTTCGTGCAGGTGCCGCCGGGCTCGGGACCGCGGCATTTCGCGTTTCATCCTAGCGGGAAGGTTCTCTATGTCCTTAACGAGCTCACCACGACCGTGAGCATTTTTGCCTGTGATGACGGGGGGCCTAGCCGACTGTTACAGAGTGTCTCCGCATTGCCTGCGGATTTCACCGGCCAGAACACAGCGGCGGAAATCGCCGTCCATCCGACCGGTCGGTTTGTTTACACCTCCAATCGCGGGCACGATTCTGTGGCCGTGTTTGCTGTCTCAGATGGTGGGAAACGGCTGGAGCTGAAGATCAACGTCTCCACGCAAGGGAAAACTCCTCGCTTCATCGGGGTGGATCCTACCGGCAGGTATTTACTGGCCGCCAACCAGGACACGAACAACGTCGTCATTTTCAAGATCGACAGCGAGACGGGCATTCCCACCCCCACAGGAAAGCAGGTCTCCGTGGGGGCTCCCGTGTGCCTAGTGTTTTATCCGGTGACGGATTGATGCGCGGGGAGTGACACGGGAGACGATTTATCGGGCCCACCAGATGACCAGTCGAATGAGCTGGCCGCTGTGCCCCAGCGCCCGTAGCCTTCGCCGGTAAGTTCGGCTGGCGAGCGAGGCCAGGCCTTCTCCGCGATCGAGGGCGATCACCACCGCCGTCATGTCTTCGGTCGTGGGAAGTCGGCCGGGAGTTGCCAGGCGGAGAACGGCAAGGGCCGCGGGGAAGGACGCGGCCAGGGCGCGAATACGATCGGTTAGAGGCCAGCCCCGTCGGCCATTGACCGCGAAGCGGCGGGAGATGGCCATGGCCTCGTAGTACTCATCGAGGGGCGTGAGCACGTCTCGATGTAACCCCGTCAAACTGCGGCCCAGTTCTGCCAGCGAGACGCTGCCCGAAAACGTCGCTCGTTCGCCCTGGAACTTAAGAGCGACCTCTGGCGGCGCGAGCGCCGGAATGTCGCCTTTTCCCCTGGCGATCGCCAGCGCCATTTTCGCCCACTGAAGCCGCCCCCGCCACGATTCTTTGAGTGGAAACCCCGGATGCAGGCGGAGGTAGTCCAGCAGGATCCGGCGGAAAATAAACTGGGCTGCCGCATCCGGCGGGACGCGGTCGCGGAAAAGTGGCTCGGCTTCCTTCGGCACACTCTCTTCCAGCATGCGGAGCAGCTCAACGTACTGCTGCTGATCCAGGCGGCTCAGCCGACAGGCGTCCAGGGTCTGCGCGAACAGCAGCGCGTGAACAAGCCGGCGGACCATGGGATAGGAAGGATTGCAGAGGAGGCGTTCCACAACCCCTGCCGCTCGCAGAAACTGATTCCAGGTCCCCCGGTAACCTAGAGTGATGGGAGGCGGCACCGTTGTCCGGGGACGCAAGCGGGGATGCTCGGCAAGCGGTCGCCACTGGTCTTCCTGTTGCGAGAGCGGCTGGCCTGCGTGCCGGATCACACTGGGGCAGTTATGCCGCAGCGTGAGGTACGCAAATTTATCCAAAGCCACAGTCTGATAAGGGAACATCCGACAGACGAGCGGCTTGGCCTCTGCCCCGAATCGCTCGTGAATGCGGCAACGACCGGTGGGACTGAGAAAAACACAGTAGCCGTCTTCCTGATGGGCCAATCGATACCGGGGAGGCCAGAGCCGCGTACGAACAAATAATCGCTTCCCCGCGAGCGCTGGGTCTTTGTTCCATCCCTGGCCGCGGATCCTTGCGTATTCCTCGGGGGAAAGGGGGATGATCACGTGACGGCAGCAAATACCGCAGCCGTGGCAGGTCCATCGTTCTTCCACCGGTAGCAGTCTCAGGGGAAGATCCATGGTGCGGTGAGGTCCCGGTCTGCGAATTCAATCCTTCTGGGCAAGCGTTCTGAACAAGGGCAGGTGCCGGTAGTACACTTCGAGGATGAGCAGGTGCATGGCGGTGACGTACAGTCGGCCCGCCTCATTGCCCCACCGGTCGGCCACAGACCGTAACGGATCCCAACTCCCTGCCCATGGTCCGGATTGCACCTGTTCCCGAAGAAGGAGTTGCTGGATGGCCTGGTTCCAGGCTTTCCAATATTCGCCCTGCATTTGAAACATCACCTGGGTGGCGTAATACCAGTAGTAGGTGTCCCGCAGGGGATTTTCGGCGGTTCCGTAACTCGGCAGATTGCGAGCCAGAAAATCGGCACCTCGTTGCAGGGCGGGGTTGTCGGGCCCCCAACCCAGATAAATGCGCATGAGTAATCCCTCGGCTGTCATCGCACGACTGGGCGCCTTCAGATGAGCGGCGGATGAACTATTTCCTGCATAGGGGCTGTAGACATAACGGGCCCCACCTTCCACCTGCGCCCGATCGAGCCATCGCGAGACGCCTTCCAGTGTCGCGGCGGGCACCTGCAATCCGGCCATCTGGGCACTTTTCAGTGCCATAAGCTGCCATCCGGTGACAGACGTGTCGGCTTCTTTTCGAGACTCGTACCGCCACCCGCCCAATTCGGGGTTTTGGGATTGCACGATAAATGCGATCGCCCGCTCAGCAGGCTGGCGGAGGGCCGGATCGCGTGTCATGCCGTAGGCTTCGCACACGGCAATCGTCGCCAGCCCATGCCCGTAAAATCGCGTGTAAAGAT
>NZ_JACIYL010000276.1 GCF_014359955.1 Thermogutta sp.
CCGTTCACCTGGGGACGCTCCGCCCAGGTAGCTGTGGAAAACGCCGTGGCTCTCGAGGAGGTCGCGGCAATCGCGTGGCATATGCTGGTGCTGGAATCCGAGCCCATGACACTCGAAGGCTATATCCTTCAGAAACATCATGAGAGGAAACACGGCCCGGCGGCCTACTATGGACAGCAGCGGCGCGCAGCGTTCGGCGGAAAAGACGAATGTCATTCGTGAAAATCGATGAGCAAGTATGGAAGCGATGAAACCCTATCCTGATAAAGAAGTCTGGTTCGTAACGGGAAGTCAGCATCTCTATGGGCCGGAAGCCATCCAAAAAGTGGCCCAGAACATGCAGGCCATCGCTTCTGGTTTGGATGCTGATCCTCAAATTCCCTGCCGGGTACTCGCCAGATCGGTCGTAACGACTCCGGAAGCGATTCGGCGGGTATGCCTGGATGCAAACAATAGTCCGGATTGCGTGGGACTGATCTTCTGGATGCACACGTTTTCCCCGGCCAAGATGTGGATCGCCGGATTGCGCGATCTCATCAAGCCGTTTCTTCATCTCCACACGCAATTCAATCGCGATCTTCCCTGGGATGCGATTGACATGGACTTTATGAATCTCCATCAATCGGCCCATGGCGATCGCGAATTCGGCTTCATCTGTGCCCGGATGCGGCTTCGCCGCAAGGTGGTGGTGGGCCATTGGGAGGACCCCGAAGTCCGACGGCAGATTGGTGTGTGGGCGCGGGCTGCAGTGGCCTGGGACGATGCCCAGGATCTGCGCATTGCCCGATTCGGTGACAACATGCGTGAGGTGGCCGTCACCGAGGGTGATAAGGTCGAAGCACAGATCCGCCTCCGCTACTCGGTGAACGGTTACGGGCTGGGGGATTTGGTTCAGAAAGTCCAAGAGGTGAGTGATCTGGAGGTGGAGCGCCTGATCCGTGAATATGAGGATCAGTACGACGTGGTTCCGGAACTTCGGCCGGGTGGAAGCCGTCACGAGGATCTTCGAGAAGCTGCTCGGATCGAATTGGGACTGCGGGCATTCCTCGCGGAAGGCGGTTTTAAAGCGTTTACGGATACGTTCGAGAACCTGCACGGTCTGCGCCAGTTGCCCGGTCTGGCGGTTCAGCGTTTGATGGCGGAGGGCTACGGCTTCGGAGCGGAGGGCGATTGGAAAACGGCAGCCCTGGTGCGAGCGGTGAAGGTGATGGGAAAAGGGCTCCCCGGCGGGGCCTCTTTCATGGAAGATTACACCTACCATCTTGATCCCGCAGGCATGAAAGTGCTGGGCGCCCATATGCTGGAAGTCTGTCCCACGATTGCCGCCGGTCGGCCGTCTCTGGAAATCCATCCGCTGTCCATCGGGGGCAAGGAAGATCCTCCACGGCTCGTCTTTGATGCGGCGGCTGGACCCGCTCTCAATGTGGCGCTCCTCGATCTGGGAGACCGATTTAGAATGCTGGTCAACGAGGTGGAGGTGGTTCCGCCCGACCGCGATCTGCCACGACTTCCTGTAGCCCGCGCGGTGTGGCGGCCGCTTCCGGACCTGAAGACGGCAGCCGCTGCCTGGATTTTGGCGGGAGGCCCCCACCATACTGCCTTCACCCAGGCGCTGACGCCGGAGTATCTGGAGGATTTTGCTGAGATGGCAGGGATCGAGTTTCTGCACATCGGTCCCCAGACTGACCTGCGCCAATTCAAAAAAGAACTCAGGTGGAACGAAGCAGCTTTCGGGAGTTGATATCGTCCGTACCGTACTGGATGATCTTCAAGACCGGTTGAAGGGTGAGCAACATGACGGGATTGGACTGGTTGATCATCGGAGCCTATTTTGCGGTTCTCTTCGGGTTGGCGTGGTGGGTCATCCTGCGCGGTAAAGATACAGCGGATGACTACTTCCTGGCCGGTCGAAATCTCGGTTGGTTCATCGTGGGGGCCTCCATATTCGCCTCCAACATCGGATCAGAACATCTGGTGGGACTGGCCGGCTCTGGCTGTACGGACGGCGTGGCGATGGCGCATTACGAACTCCACGCCTGGTGTTTGCTTGTTCTGGCCTGGGTTTTCGTGCCGTTTTATCTTCGATCTAAAGTCTTCACCATGCCGGAATTCCTGGAAAAACGGTTCAGCCCCGGAGCACGCTGGTTGCTTTCCCTCATTTCTCTGGTGGCTTATGTTCTGACCAAAATCGCGGTGGGGATCTTTGCAGGAGGAGTGGTCTTCCAAACACTGCTTCCGGAACTCCATCTGACCATTGGGCCCTTTGAACTCAACAGCTTTTGGGTGGGGTCGGTGCTCGTCATCCTGCTGACCGGACTTTACACCGTCCTGGGCGGCATGCGGGCTGTGGCATACACCGAGGCCCTGCAAACCTTCATTCTGGTGGCCGGGTCCGCTCTGGTGACGATTTATGGACTCATGGCCCTGGGAGGCTGGGGGCAGCTTCGGCAGATCTGCGGTTCAGAGATGTTCAACCTTTGGAAGCCGCTTGCTCCCGAAGGGTGGACCGGGACGTGGAAACCAGTCCTCGATGAAAAGGCCAAGGTAATGGCCTGGTATTTCAACAGCAACTATCCCTGGTTGGGCATGCTCATCTGTGCTCCGATCAGCGGCCTGTGGTACTGGTGTACCGACCAGTACATCGTTCAGCGATGTTTGGGCGCTCCCAGCGAGAAGGAAGCCAGACGGGGAGCCATCTGGGCTGCCGTTCTGAAACTGCTTCCCGTCTTCATCTTCATCATCCCGGGGATGATTTGCTTGGCCCTTTCTGTCAGCGGCCGATCCGAAGCCCTGCGCAACCAGTTCTTCCAGGCGGATTTGGAAAAGGTGCTGACCAGCGAAGGAACGTCCCAGGCGGAAGTGAAGCGAGTTGCTATCGGACGAGTGGTCGTTCCCAATGGTGAGCAGAAGATCATTGCCGGTCAGTCCGTCGTGACAAACGGGAAGGTTGCCGTTGTCGGAGGGACGGTGGAACCTGTGGAGGGCGGCCTGGCTGTCACCAGGGGTGTGGTGTATGTCAACTCCCAGGCCACGCAGGCTGCCTTTCCGCTCATTGTGCGGCATGTGCTGCCCCCTGGGTTCCGCGGGATTGTGGTGGCCGGACTGCTCGCCGCCCTGATGAGTTCGCTGTCCGGCGTGTTCAATGCTTCCTCCACCCTCTTCACGATGGACTTTTACAGCAAACTTCGGCCGAGTGCTTCTCAGCACGAACTGGTGTGGACCGGGCGGGTGGCCACCACCACGATGGTGCTGATCGGATTGGCATGGATCCCGGTCATCCAGGGAGCGCGGGGACTGTACGATTATTTACAGAGTGTCCAGGGCTACCTCGCGCCGCCCATTTTCACGGTGTTCTTCCTGGGAGTTTTCTGGAAACGCCTCAACGCCAAAGGTTGCCTGTGGGCCCTGGCCGTGGGTTTTGCGATCGGTGTTTTCCGACTCGCTGTGGATACTCCCGTGAAGCTGTTTGGCGTGCAGTACCCGGAGGGCTCCTTCCTGTGGATTGTGAATAACATCTTCTTCCAGTACTTCGCCGTGCTTATTTTCGTGGTCAGCGTGACCGTGATGATTGTTGCCAGTTACCTGTCAGCGCCCCCGGATGAATCCAAAATCCAGGGATTGACGTTCGGGACAATCACCGAAGAACAGCGCCGTCAATCGAGGGCGACATGGAACTGGCGGGATGTCGCGGCATCCGTCTTTGTGTTGATCTGCATTCTCGCGGCTTACCTGTACTTCCGTGGTTGATGCGATTCCCACACGTCGCGGTCTGCTCAACAAGGAGCAGGCACAATTGATGATGCTGTTCGGAGAGGCGCGTAATAGGACGGCCATGCGCATGGCATCGAACGCGCAAGGCAATGGTCAAAGGTTTTGGGGTTATGAGGCGGGGTTGTGCTGTTTGGCGATGGTTTAACGCAGGTGTTGGAGGTGCGTCCATGAATCGACACTCGCGAAATAGTGTTTCGCCGCGGAGTTATGCAGTTGTTCTGGTATTTTTGGGAGCATTCGCCTATCGTTGGGCAAACGTGGGTTTTGGCCAAGAAAAGGCTGTCACTATCGTTGTGCTTCCGGACAGAGTGGTCAATCACATTGATGTCAAAGTCTACGGACATTTTTTGGAACATATCTACCACTCCGTGAATGGTGGGTTGTGGGGCGAACTCGTCTGGAACCGCAGCTTTGAGCATAACGATGCCGGACAGTGGCGCGTGGAAGACGATACCATCGTCCAGAGAAGTCGCGACGTTAATCGCCGCTGGGTTTTCGGTGATCCCGGCTGGCGGGATTATGAATTCACCCTCGAGGCGCAAAAAATCGACGGAGAGGAGGGGTTTCTCATCCTGTTCCGCGTCCGAGATAACGACAATTTTTACTGGTGCAACCTCGGCGGGTGGGGCAATCGATGGCATCAATTGGAGCGCGGCAAATCCGGGGAAGGGCGGTGGCATCCGGTCGGTCCCCGAATCGATGGGCGAATCGAACGGAACCGGTGGTATAAAATCCGCGTTCGCTGCGAGGGACCTCACATCCAGGTGTGGCTCGATGAACAGAAAATCATCGACTTTACCGATCGCGAAGGCCATCTGGCGGGTGCCGTGGGAATTGGCACCTGGGCCACGCGGGCCCGGTTCCGCAATCTTCGCGTGACCGATTTGGAAGGAAGAGTCCTTTTCAGCGGCATTCCTGATTCTTCGCCTGTCAGCGGTTTGGCCCGGCACTGGGAAGTGTTTGGACAGGGACGCGTTTCTCTGGACGATACCTCGGCAGCCAACAGTCAGTTCTCGGTGAAGATCGAAGGGGCACCGGGAGAGACCGGGATCCAGCAAACGCCCTTCGCTCTGAAGGCCAATGAGTGGTACGTGGGCTCACTGTGGATTCGTGGCAGGACGGAGCAGGCGCCGGTTGTTCGGCTCATGGATGGTGTGCAGCCGCTGGCCATGCAGAGTCTCCCCTGGCCGAGCGAAAACTGGCAGGAAGTCCCTCTCCGCCTCCGGGCTATCCGCAACGTTGATAATGCGACACTGCAAATCGCCCTGCGTGGTCCGGGTACCCTGTGGGTCGATCAGGTCAGCCTCATGCCGGAATCCTGGAAGCGAAACGGTGGGTTCCGACCCGATTTGC
>NZ_JACIYL010000277.1 GCF_014359955.1 Thermogutta sp.
CTGAACCTTGCTTTGCGGTCGGCTCGCTACTCAATCTGGAAGGTGACCAACGTATATAGTACGGAAACCATTCGGTGAGGTGTGATAGATGGTTCAGTGTTCTTGTGGCTAGGCGAGTGCTCAACCTTAACCTCGTCTGACGGCGCAATAGCAAGATACTGTCTGAAGGTACCATCGATCATAACCTAGGAATACATTGACAACGGGCCTGATGAAACCGTACAGTGGACCTTGACGGACCACCTGAACACGGTCCGGGACATCGCGAAGTACGATCCGGGCAGCAACATGACCACCGTGGTCAATCATCTCATCTATGACGCCTTCGGCAAGGTCACGTCGGAAAGTAATCCGGCGATTGATAGTCTCTTTTTATTCACCGGTGGACCGTTCGATAGTTGGACAAGCGGACCGACAGCAGGCCCCTCCGAAGCGGTGTTTCCCCGCGAGGGGGTTTCTGAAAAATCGGAGGGGCACGCCTGTCGTGTCCGGGGAAGCGGGATGGATCATCAATCGGTGTTCATCGGACCCGACGAGCGGGTCCCTTCGAGGGATGTTCCGGCGCGAAGGGTTTTCCGAAAGTTCGGAGGGGCACGCTTGTCGTGCCCGGTGTCCCCTGGTCACGGGGCGTCACCATCGTGGTAAGGGCAATTCATGAATGGCCCCTACCGGTGAACCCGTGTCGTACCCGGGAAGACGTGGCAAGAAGAAGTTTGCCTATTTTGACGAAATTGAGCGCCATTGAGCGCGCCCCGGCGGAAATAGGTAAACTTTTGGCCGGGCGTCAGAGCGATGGAACGCATGGGCGGATCGGGTTCGACCCTGACCGATTGCCTCGGTTTCACCCGGGTCACTGGGTTGGCGGGGCGTGTGCCAGCCTGACCGGTGCCATTCCGACCAATGGGCGATGTGGAGTTCGGCCCTCCATCGGTGGGATTGGCCGACCTGGAAGCCGTTCCACCAACAGGCCCGGGTTCCACGGCCAGCATCCAAGTTGTTTCCAAATCATGTGAGAGTCTGGAGGGCCCGGCTCCACCCCGGCCAACGGACGCCGTGGAAGCCGTTCCACCAGGAGATGGGACTGGACCGCCCAGTGGCGCTCGGGGCGATTTCTTCAGTGCCAATCGAGAGACGGGCCACGGGCCTTGCCGGGGTTACTGGTCTAGGGTATCTTGGCCGCGGTAAGATCTTCTTCTGTTGGAATAAGTGGAAGAATTGGGCAATCGTCCATCATTTAGGGTTACTGGGGAACGATACATGGCTAAGAAAAAGCAGTCTCGTAGCGGGGGAGATGGCAATAACGTCAAGGATTTTCGGCACGCAAATTCCAAGCGGAAGAATAACCCTCCGGCCGGGATCGCCCCCACTTATGAATCCCGGCAGCGAGAAACCAAGTCGTACCGCTACGATCCCCATTTGGATCCGCAACTGGTCTGGGCGGGCAAGGCCGAGCACACCTCGTTCGAGGTGGATGTCGTCTCGCTCCACATCCACGAGCGTATCTCCACCAAGGCCATTCTGCGAGCCGTGCGCCGACCGCAGCCAATTCAACCGGACCTGTTCGGCGAAACGCCCCTGCCAGCCGACCAACAGATCGAGTTCTACCAGCACGAGGTCGGCTGGGCCAACCGCCTCATTCTGGGCGACTCGCTGCTGGTGATGAACTCGCTGCTGGTCAAGGAGGGGATGGCGGGGAAGGTGCAGATGATCTACATTGATCCGCCCTACGGCATCAAGTATTCAAGCAACTTCCAGCCCCGCATTGACCGGCGCGATGTGAAGGACAAGGACGAGGACCTCACCCACGAGCCAGAGCAGATCAAGGCCTACCGGGACACCTGGAAGCTGGGCATCCACTCCTATCTCACCTACCTGCGGGATCGCCTGCTCTTGGCGCGGGAGCTGCTTACCGAGAGCGGCTCCATCTTCGTGCAGATCGGCGACGAGAACGTGCACCACGTGCGGGAGTTGATGGATGAGGTGTTTGGAGCGGGGAATTTTGTTGGACTAATAACTTTTAAGAAGACCGCGGGGCTGGGTACTGACACCCTTCCAGCGATTTGTGATTACCTGGTTTTTTATGCCAAAGAGAAGGTGAAGCACAAGTACCGACCGTTGTATGAGGAGAAAGACTTGGAGGGAGACCCGGCCTATGCAATGGTCCTTGAACCTTCTGGCACTTCACGGAGGATGACAGAAAAAGAAAGCCTAGACCATGGCCTGCTCCCAGCGGGTGGCCGTGTATTTCGCCACCAGATACTTCTTGCCGCAGGTCGAACGGAAAGTTGTATCTACCCGATAGAAATAAATGGCCAGTCATTTGCTCCTACAGCGGGGCGTAGTTGGGCGACAAACCCGGAAGGCATGAAACGACTCATAGCAGCGGGGCGAGTTGCTCGCACGGGGAACACTTTATCGTACGTGCGATTTGCGGAAGATTTTCCAGTCAATGCGGTCCCTAATCTGTGGACGGATACTGCGTCAGGCAGTGGAATGAAGAAAGTTTACGCTGTTCAAACCAATGAAAAAGTCATCCAACGCTGCATTTTGATGACCACCGACCCGGGCGACCTGGTGTTCGACCCGACCTGCGGTTCCGGCACCACGGCCTACTGCGCCGAGAAGTGGGGCCGGCGCTGGATCACCTGCGATACCTCCCGCGTGGCCCTGGCGATCGCCCGCCAACGCCTGATGACGGCCAAGTTTGACTATTACGAACTGTGTGACCCGGAGCGCGGCCCGGTGGGTGGTTTTGTCTACGAGACGGTGCCCCACATCACCCTGGAGAGCATCGCCAAGAACACCGAGATTGATGCCATCGCCGCCAAATATCAGCCGCAGATTGACCAGGCGCTGGCAGAGCTGAACAAGGCGCTCAGGGGTAAACGGATAGAAATTGAGGTCAAAGAAGGCGGTCGCGCGGGGCAATTCGTGGATTTTTCTGCCCCCGACAGTAAAACTGCGACGCTGCCGAGTGGGCAGAAGGTTAGGGTTAACGAGTTGCTGGAATGGGAAGTCCCCCGCGAGGTGCCCCATCCGATCTGGCCCAAGGAAGCCCACGACGCCTACTGGCAATTGCTGAAACTCAAGCGCTCGGGACAGTTGGGGGCGGAAGAGAAGGCGGCTGCTTTGTTAGAAACGGTCTATCGCCTGACCGGTCATCGCTGGGAGCGCCTCGAGGAGGTGCCCGACCCGATGCCTCCGGAAGGTTGGCCCGACGAGGCCAAAGCGGCCCTGGGGCGTTTCTGGGAGCTCAAGCGCCAGAAGCGAAAGGAGATCGACGAGAGCATCCAGCGCAACGCTCCACAAGAGACGCTTTACGACCGGCCCAAAGTGGTGCGCGGCGTGGTCCGCGTCTCCGGTCCGTTCACCGTCGAGGCCATTCCCGTGCCGGCGGTGGAAGACCCAACACAAACACCCATTCCGCAGTTTGAGGCAGAAGAGGCGCAAGCCCGTGTCAGCGACCGCGGAGGGGATTACCTGACGACGATGATCAACCTGCTCAAACAGCAGGGCGGGGTGCTCTTCCCCGGCGGGAAGCGACTGGAGTTGCAGGGTTTGCGACCATTGAACCTGGGATATTTGCATGCCGAGGCGGAAGCCGGGCAAAACGGGGAGGCGCTGCGGGTGGCGATCAGTTTTGGACCCCAACACGGGCCGGTGATTGCGCACCAAGTGCAGGAGGCGATCCCTACGGCCAAGATGAACGGCTACCAGGTGTTGATCGTGGCGGGATTTGCCTTTGATCCGGAGGCCCAGGCGCTCATCCAGAAGGCCCCGGTGGCGGGGCTTCAGGTGCATTTTGCCAACATCTCGCCCGATGTCTTGGTGGGCGATCTGCTCAAGACCACCCGTGCCAGCCAGATTTTCACCGTTTTCGGCCAGCCCGATGTGCGGGTGGAGAAGCAGAAGGACGGGACGTACATTGTGGAGCTGCGTGGCGTGGACATTTATGACCCGCTGACGGGCGAGGTACAGAGCACCCGGGGCGACGATGTGGCCGCCTGGTTTCTGGACACCGACTACGATGGCAAGACTTTCCACATTTGTCAGGCGTTCTTTCCTGGGGACGATAAGGCTTGGGAAAAGCTCGAGCGGGCGCTCAGGGCGCAGATTAACCCTGAGGCCTTTGAGCGGATGCGCGGCACTGTGTCGTTCCCCTTCCAGCCTAGCGAGCACAAACGCATTGCCGTGAAGGTGATTGATTTTCGGGGGAATGAGGTGGTGCGGGTGGTGAACCTACAGCAAAAGGAGCCAACTTACCATGGGTAAAAAGTACAAGAACCCTCCCCTTGTGGAGGCAGTCTGCGAGTTCAGGTTGACGCCTGATACACCCTGGGACCTCACGATTCCCGGCCTGTTTTATGAGAGGGTGAAGAATGCATTTCCTCAAAGAGAACAGCGCGTTGTTCAGGAAATTGAACTCTCGCAGGAGCCTCAGGGCCTTCGACAACAAATTCGCACCAGTGAGCGAATTGTGCTGTTTACTGAGGACAGAAAGATGCTCATCCAACTCGGTCCTCGTTTGCTGACGGTAAACGCCCTAAGACCGTACCCCACGTGGCAAGGCTTTAAGCCTCGGATCGAAATGGCCTGGAAAAGCCTAGAGGATGTGGTGGAGATCAAAGGTCTGCAACGCGTCGGCTTGCGCTATATCAACCGGGTTGAACTGTTTGCTCCAAAAGTCGAGGTGGAGCAGTACTTCGAATTCTATCCGTTCGTCGGCCCGAGGCTGCCACAGAATATGGTGTCCTTCATCGCGGGTAGCGAGTTCTCCTATGCAGAAGGAAGAGACCACTGCCGTGTGCAACTCACTCCCGAGCCTCATTTCTCTGAGGGTAGAAGTGCGTTCATTTTGGATATAGACTATTTCTTAGCACAGCCCACTGCTATTAAGTTTTCTGACGTTCTTGGTTGGATCGAAGAAGCACATAATCGGGTAGAGGAAGTCTTCGAAGGTTGCATAACCGATCTTTTAAGGGAACTGTTCGACGAGGTGAAGTGAGATGCCGAGCGTTGTCAGGCCTGAAATCTCAAAGGAAGGAGAACTTCATCTGTGGGGTGTGAATGAGACTCAATGG
>NZ_JACIYL010000278.1 GCF_014359955.1 Thermogutta sp.
GAAGATCTTCGCCACGATCTGATCCTCTTCATCGAGGACGTCGCTGAGTCCGTGCCGCTTCGACCGGAAGAGGTCAATGAGAAGTATTACACCCTCCAGGAGCTTGCCGAGAAATTCAACGTCTCGACGAAGACGATCACCAGATGGCGACGAGCGGGCCTCGTCAGTCGCCGGTTCCTGATAGACGGGCGGGTTCGACTGGGCTTTTTGGAAAGCACCGTCGATCGCTTCGCCAAGGAAGAAGAAAAGCGAATTAAACGGGCGTCCCAGTTCAGTCAACTGAGCCCGCAGGAACGCGATGCCATCATCGAGCGGGCAAGGCGACTGGCTCAGGCCGGGGCTTGTCGTCCGGAAGTAACACGGCGGTTAGCCCTTCGCACAGGAAGAAGTATGGAAACCATTCGATACATATTGCAACAATTCGATCAAGCCAATCCCGAGATGGCCATCTTCCCGGAAACGCGGGGACCGCTCAGCGAGGAAACCAAAGAGCGGATCTACCGCGATTACCGGGCAGGGGAGTCTCTGGACGTCATTGCCAAGCGGTACTGCCTCACCCGGGCCCGCGTTACCCGCATCATCGACGAGATGCGGGCCAAACGGATCATGGAGCTGCCGCTCGATTACATTCCCAATGAGATCTTCGAGAAGGTAACTCCCGAGCAGGAAAAGGAGATCCTTGGGCCTCCTCCGCCCGCGGAGCGACCGCAGCGCGCGGCGAGGTTGCCGCAGGGGTTGCCTCCCTACCTGGCCAGCCTGTATGAGGTGCCGCTTCTGACGCAGGAGCAGGAGATCCATCTTTTCCGGAAGATGAACTACCTCAAGTACAAGGCGTCCAAGCTCCGCGAGCAGTTGCGGCAAGAGATGGACGCTCGCAAGCGTCCCAACCGCGCCCTCATGGACGAAATCGAACGGCTCTATGAGGAGTCGGTGAAGACCAAAAACGAGATCATATCGGCAAACCTCCGCCTGGTGGTGTCGATTGCCAAGCGACACGTGGGACCTGCCGAAAACTTCTTCGAGTTGGTCAGCGACGGCAATATGTCGCTCATCCGGGCGGTCGAGAAATTCGACTATTCTCGCGGCAATAAATTCAGCACCTACGCGAGCTGGGCCATCATGAAGAACTTTGCCCGGACCATCCCGGACGAGCATCGTTATCGGGAGCGCTTCCGGACCAGCCAGAACGAGCTGTTCACTCTGACCCAGGACGAGCGGTCCGACCAGGTGGAGCAGGAATCCAACCAACTCCAGCGAGAAATTCAAATTCAGAACATTCTCCAGCGGCTGGACGAGCGTGAGCGGCAGATCATCATCCGCCGCTTCGGCCTCGATCGGCAACAGGAACCGCTCACCCTGAAAGAGGTCGGTGCTGAGTTGGGCGTGACGAAGGAACGCGTTCGGCAGCTTGAAGCGCGGGCGATCAGCAAGCTCCGCAAGCTGGCAGAGGAAGAGAAGATCGATCTCTCCGATCTCGAATAAGGCGATGCGGCTAACCCCCTGGGGAGGGGTTCCCGGGGGGGTTCTTTGTCGCTCGGTGGGAATATGGGTTGTCCGTGCCTCCACGGCGACGGGGCAGGGGTCAACAAACCACGCCCGTGATTTCTTATTCTGGAGGAACCCTGCCGTAGCGAGCATCTCAACGCTGAGCGGCGGACCTGACAAGCAGGTCCCTCCGACCTCGTTGGGACAATGATGAATACCCCCTGCCCCTTCTCAAAGGCGGGGAATGGTTCAGGACGCCCCTTCCCTTGGCTCGTGGGGCCCTCCGCCTTATACTAGACGTTTGGCCAACCTTTCTGGACGGAAGAAGGCGAAAAAGGGTTGTTTTTGGACTTTCATGCGGTGATTTGACTGGCGGGTCGATATGGCAAAGAAAAGAATCCGAGCAAAGCGGCGCAAGCGTGACCCTCTGATGGTGGACGGGCAATACCCGCGTCCTCTCTACGTGGACTACAAGGACGTGGAGTTGCTGAAAAAGCTGACCAACCGACAGGGTAAAATTGTGGGCCGCCGCAAGACCGGCTGTGCTGCCAAAAGCCAGCACGCCATCAGTAAGGCCATCAAGCGGGCGCGAATCATGGCACTCCTACCCTTTGTCGGGGAATGACATCCTGAGGAATAACGGGTTGGGTGTTTCGTTCGGAAGCACAATGGCCACCGGGAGGGTGGGTGGCCTTTCTTTGTTTCGGAGTCCCTTCGGTTCAGGAGCCGACGTTGGCTTGGTACGTCCTGTTGCGCGCGAGCACTCCGGTTATTTTTTTCGCTTCCGGCATCAAACCGGTTGGGTGCGGTTGATAGGAGGCGTGGGCCTCTTTTTGCTGGCAGCCGTCACCTCAGGTCTGCTCGCATGGCAATTTTTCCCCCGCGGGACCGGCAGGGTGTCTCACTGGCGACTCGAGCAGATTCCTTTCGATGGTGCCCGGGCGTTTCGATATCTTCAGCAATTGTGCGAGATAGGGCCTCGGCCCAGCGGCTCGCCGGGAATGGCCAAACAGCAGGAACTCCTTCTCAAACACTTCGCCGAGCTGGGGGCCCAGGTCGAGCTGCAACGATTTTCCGGGCGGGACCCTCGTACCGGTGGTCCGGTGCCGATGGCTAACCTCATCGCGAGGTTTTTCCCGGAACGGGCGGAGCGCATTCTCCTCTGCGCCCATTACGACACCCTTCCTTTTCCGCTGCGCGACCGGATCAATCCGCGCGGCCGATTTATTGGAGCCAACGACGGTGCCAGCGGGGTTGCCGTGCTGATGGAGATGGCGCACCACGTCAGCAAGCTGCTGCCGGATTTAGGCGTTGATATGGTGTGCTTCGATGGAGAGGAGTTCATCTTCTCGGAATGGGATCCCTATTTCCAGGGCTCGGAATACTTTGCCCAGCAGTACGTCGAATCTGCGCCCCAGCGACGCTGGCGGTACCGCGCTGCCGTCCTGTTCGACATGGTCGGTGACGCGGACCTGCAAATCTATCAGGAGCGGAACAGTGCGTGGTGGCGGGACTCCCGCTGGATTGTGGACGGCATCTGGAAGACGGCCGCCCGCCTCAAAGTCCTCGAATTCATCCCCCAAAAAAAATATGAAATTCGGGACGATCATTTAGCCCTTCACAACATCGGGGGAATTCCTTCGTGCGTGCTCATCGACTTTGATTATCCCGCCTGGCATACTCAAAACGACGTCCCCTCGCAGTGTTCCCCGTTAAGCCTGGCCAAAGTGGGGTGGGTCGTGCTCGAATGGCTGCGATCACTGGATGTGCGCGCGTTGCCCCAGCCGCAGGGTGGCTGATCTGGCGGTTCAAAAGGCTCGGGGTCACTTCGCGGAGCTGGAAGCACTTGCCGTTTCGGCGGTTATGGCGCCGCTCGCTGGAGGCGGTCTTTTCTGAAAGAAAATGAAAGAAAAAGAGAGTTGGGGCGATCTGCGTCTGGCCCCAACTCTCAACGAGCCTGTAAGCACATGCCTTACGTCGTCCGATTTGGCCTGCTTCTCACCGGGAACTGCCCACGGTGGCCGGCTCCGGAACGACCCGCTCGAACGTGAACTCCTCGGTCCGATCGTCGTAATCCACCCGCATGGTGGCCCCTTCCCAATCGGTTTCCTTGAGGAGTTCCATGGCGAGCGGGTTCTCGATCCGCTGTTGAATGACCCGCTTGAGCGGTCGAGCGCCGTAAGTGGGGTCGTAGCCGAGCTCGGCGAGGGCCTCAATCGCCCGATCGGTAACCTCCAGAGTGATTCCCTTGGAAGCCAGCCGATCCTTGAGCCGCCGGATCTGGATTTCGGCGATCTTCTTGATCTGATCTTTGCGAAGCGGATGGAAGATGATCACTTCGTCAATCCGGTTGAGGAACTCCGGCAGGAAATGTTGTTTGAGGGCCTGCATGACGGCCTCGCGGATCTCATCTTCCGTGCCGCCCGCCTGAGTGATCTCCTGGATGAGCTGGCTACCGATGTTCGAGGTCATCACGATGATCGTATTGGTGAAATCGACCGTGTGACCTTGGTTGTCAGTGAGTCGCCCATCGTCGAGCACCTGGAGGAGGATATTGAACACATCGCGATGAGCCTTTTCAATCTCGTCGAGCAGGACCACGGCATAGGGACGCCGCCGGATGGCCTCGGTGAGCACACCGCCCTCTTCATAGCCTACATAGCCCGGCGGGGCGCCGATCAACCGGCTCACGGTGTGCCGCTCCATGAATTCGCTCATATCGAGCCGTACCAGGGCGTTTTCGTCGTCGAAGAGGACTTCGGCGAGCGCCTTGCACAGCTCCGTCTTCCCGACACCGGTCGGGCCCAGGAAGATGAACGAGCCGATGGGGCGTTTCGGATCCTGCAGCCCTGACCGGCTGCGTCGCACAGCGTTGGCCACTGCTTCCACCGCTTCGTCCTGGCCCACGACCCGCTGGTGAAGCCGTTCCTCGAGCACCAGCAGCTTGGCCCGTTCGGTCTCCATCATGCGGGACACGGGAATGCCGGTCCAGGCACTGACAACCTCGGCAATTTCTTCGGGACCGACTTCCAGCCGGAGCAGCCGTTTGTCGTCGGGGACGGGATAAGAATTCTCCGCCTGCTCCAATTGTTTCGCCAGTTCGCGGCGTCGGATATCCAATTCGTAGAGTCGCTGGTAATCTTCCTCACGTACGAGCATGCCGGAGGATTGCTTCTCTTTGATGGCGGCCTGAAGCTGATTGAATTCATGCTCGGCCTGCTGGAGCTCGTTCTGGAGACGCCGAATCTGCTCGATCGCGGCTTTCTCTTTCTCCCACTGGTCACGCAGTTTTTGCAGTTCCTGACGCAGCTTGTTGATCTCCTCCTGGATCTCGGCACGGCGCTCCTTGGCGTGTTCCTCGGTCTCATCAGCAAGTTGACGCTCGGCCAGTTCCAGTTGCACAATCCTCCGCTGGAGTTGGTCGATTTCCACCGGGACACTTTTCAGCTCCATGGCGAGGCGGCTCATCGCCTCGTCCACGAGGTCGATGGCCTTGTCGGGTAGGTAGCGGTCGGTGATATACCGGTGCGATAATCTCGCCGCAGCAACAAGAGCGGAATCCTTGATTTTCACGCCGTGATG
>NZ_JACIYL010000279.1 GCF_014359955.1 Thermogutta sp.
GACACGTTGATAAGTGGGATCCTCGAAAGAATCTTCAAGCACCTGTTTACCTGCGGTTTGTGCCCGGGGATCGGACAGGAGCGCCGCCATTTCCCGGATCACCGTCTCACAGGTGTTGTGCGGCAAAAGCACAAAGAGACTCGGATCTTCAGCTTCCAGGTAGCGGAAAACACCCACCGGCCGGATGCCGAGATTGTTCCAAACAGGAATGGCCACTTCAGCCAGAAATTTCTCCAGGCGATCTCGTTTTTCCGTCGTTGCAATTTGATAGCGGCGGAGCTCCAGCAACTGCTTGCTCCCTTCGTTTCCGTCGAGAGCCTGGGCCAACTCACTCATCGCCATCACCGTTCCCACGCTGCCAATCACAGAAGATGCCAGAAACTCTCGCCGGTGCATCGGGCGTCTCCTTTCTCCTGCGCCAGTTCAACCAAAAAGCTGCTTTTCCATGATGCTCATTCCAACCGTGGGAGTGGCATCCCTACAAACGGTCGCAACGCACCAACAAATCCCGGGACACCCACGTCCCTCGGTAACCATCTTCCGATTGTCACAGTTTACCTGCCAGGATGGGCTTTGACTATCCGTGCCGCAGAACTCCGCGGGCTACCCAGGACTATCTTCAAGTTTTAATGACCCACGAGATACCGCGCCCGCAATGTGTCGGGGGCAATTCACGAATTGTCCCGACCATTTGACCGGCAACTCAACCGGGCAGTTGGGGTGTGCTCGCTGAAATCGGCTACGGGAAGGTTGTGATGTGGAGCCAGCAAGCGCGTTTCTCCGAGTGAAATCTCATTCCCACGCGAACCCGGGTGGACGTGCGGCTTCTGATCGGCAAAGGAAGGTGAGGATGTGTCCCTGTGCTGCCCTCTTGCCCGTCGAGGCATCGCTCGGCAGAATGGGGGCGACGTTTCGGATCTCAACGTTCTTCTGTTGATCGGCTTCCAAAGGAGAGGGACTGACCATGTTCAGCCTGGATCGTGCCCGACGGAGTTTCTCCAGTTTACTTCGCGGTGTCGGGAACCATCGGAGCGGACCGCGGCTGGCCATGGCCGTTGTCTTTCTGGTGGGTCTCATGATCCCGTTAGCAATGCAGGATGCGATCGGCCATGCGGAAGAAAAACCGGTCGCGTCCACGCCACCGGCCGTTATCTGCCTTAGTGCTTCGGCTTCGCCTTTGGAGCGTCTCGCTGCCCTGGAAGTGCGACGATATCTCTACCTCCGCACGGGAGAGCTAATTCCCCTGGTTGACCAACCGGCAAAGGATCAGACGGCAGACGTGATCGTGGTGGCACGCAGCGATCGCCTTTTGGGAGAGGAGTTGATCCCGACCGACGTTATTAATGCTCACCGGTCGTCGCTGGAAGACCGCCTCGCCCGGGCGGGAGATGACGGCTTCCTCCTGTGGACAATTCCTGCCAACCAGCAGCAAATTTTGATAATAACCGGCAAGAAAGAAACTGGCGTTCTCTACGGGGCTTACCGTCTCGCCGAACACTACGGAGTACGTTTCTATCTGGAAGGAGATGTCGTCCCCGATCGCCGAGTGGCGTGGTCACTGGCACAGCTTGATGAAGTGCGTCGGCCGTTGTTTCAGCATCGGGGCATCCAGCCGTTCCACGACTTTCCTGAAGGACCTGATTGGTGGGGAACAGAAGAGTACAAGGCGATCCTCGCCCAGTTGCCCAAATTGGGCATGAATTTCATCGGGTTTCACTGTTATCCCGAGGGCGGCGTCGGCCCGGAACCGCTCGTCTGGATCGGCCAGGCCGCTGACATTGGGGAAGGCCCCCAGGTGCGCTTCAGCTATCCCGCCCGGCATTTTCTCACCAGCAACGTCACAGGGGCCTGGGGCTATCGCCCCATGAAGACGTCGGACTATGCGTTCGGCGCCGACCAGCTCTTCGAAGTTGATGACTATGGAGCCGACTACATGCAGGGTTATACTCCGTGGACGGAAATGACTGTGGAGCAGGCGAACGATCTATTCGAAAAAATGGGCCGCGTCCTTGACGAGGCCTTCACCTTTGCTCGGAATCTCGGCATCGTGACCGCGGTGGGAACGGAAACGCCGCTCACGATCCCCACGCCCGTTCGCGAACGGCTGCAAGCGTCCGGGAAAGATCCCTCAAATCCCGCCGTTGTCAAGGAAGTCTATGCCGGGATGTTTAAGCGGATCATGCAGACGCACCCGCTGGACTACTACTGGTTCTGGACGCCTGAGAAATGGACCTGGTCGGGCACCAAGCCCGAAGAGGTTGAGGCCACACTCGCCGATTTGAAGATGGCCTACGAAGCGGCCAAAGAAGTGAACGCGCCGTTCACGCTGGCAACGTGCGGATGGGTGCTGGGACCTAGCCAGGATCGCGCGCTGTTCGACAAAGTATTACCCAAAGAGATGCCGGTCAGTTGCATTAATCGCCAGGTTGGCCACGACCCGGTCGAGCCTGGTTTCGCGCGAGTACAAGGGCGGCCCAAATGGGCCATTCCCTGGCTGGAAGATGATCCCGCCCTCATCAGCCCTCAACTCTGGGTAGGGCGTATGAGAAAGGACGCCGCCGACGCGCTGAAGTACGGCTGCACGGGCCTGATGGGAATTCACTGGCGGACGCGACAGCTTGGGCCGAATGTTTCCGCGCTGGCCGCCGCCGCGTGGGATCAGCAGGGCTGGAACCCGGAAGTTGGCCAGACTCCCCCCGCTTCGTCTCGTCCCGGCGAAGGGCCTGAGGGCGGTCAGTTCGCCGCCTTTCCCGGCGTTGATTTCGCCGACACCGACGAAGATCCGATTTATCAGACCGTCCGGTATGATGTCGATGCGTATCGGTTCAATCTGCCCAACGGCCGGTACCAGGTCGTTCTGAAGTTCTGCGAACCCCATTACAGCGAGGCGGGCAAGCGTGTCTTTGGTGTGAAAATCCAGGGGAAAACGGTTATTGACACCCTCGACATATTTGCCCAGGTCGGAAAGAATCACGCTCTCGATTTCACGTTTGACAGCATCGAAGTGACGGACGGCACTCTGGTCATCGAATTCGTTCGCCAGGTGGAATTCCCCTGCATCGCAGGGATTGTCATCACCGGCCCGGTGGTCCGTAAAATCAATTGCGGTGGTCCTGCATGGCGCGACTATCAAGCCGACTGGCCTGCCAGAGACCGCACGGCCAAACGTTACCTCACGTCGATTGATTTCTACCTGGATTGGGCCTCGGCTCAGTTTGGACCGGAAGTGGCCTTCGAAACAGCGCAAATTTTCGCCGCTATCGACGGTCATCTCCCACGTCCCAGCACGTGGGTCGGAGGCCCAGGCGGGATTGTGCCGGACTCCCGGCCGTGGAATGAAGTGGCCAAAGAGTACGCGTTCGTGGACGAACTGGCAGCGCTCCGCGAGCGGGTCCAGGGGGCCGGCAACCGCGAGCGATTCGACTACTGGCTGGATCTCTTCCGTTACATGCGGGCAAACGCCAGGGTCAATTGTTCCCTCCATGCCTACAAAACCGCTATTGCGGAACTGGCAAAACTCCAGCAGAAAAACGGAGACCCGACCGAACTTCGACGCATAGCCAGGGAAAAGGTTCTTCCCCTCCGCGAGGAACTCATTGCAGATCTCAAAGAAGTCCATACCTATCTGCTTTCGCACGTTTCGACCTACGGCGGTCTGGGAAACGTCTGCAATTGGCAGCAGCATGTCATCCCGATCACGCTGGGCGAGGCGGACGCCCAACTCGTGAAGCTGGTGGGTGAAGAAATTCTCGCAGATCGCCCACTCCCACGGACCTACGACGGCCGGCCCCGCATCATCCTGCCCGCCGTGCGAAGTCTCCTCACTCGGGGAGAATCGCTCCGACTCAAAGTGATCCTGCTTGGGTGGCAGAATGCGGAAGCGACCTTCCAGTGGCGGGCCGTTGGAGAGCCCACATATCACACGGTTCCCCTGAGCCACGTCGCACGATCGGTGTTCACGGTCACACTTCCCGGTCAGCAGCTTCCAGACATCGTGGAATACTTTATTGAGGTCCGCAGTGGCGAGCATGTCGCCCGCTATCCAGCCACCGCACCCGAGATCGGTCTCACGACAGTCGTCGCACCTTAGGCCTGACGGTCGGGTCGCACCTCGATCTGGATGCGACGACGGCGATTTGCTTTCCTGTATCCCACAGTTCCGCCGATCCCGCGTGACCCGCTGCCGCAGGCTCCCTGAGATCTCGGGGGGTTCGCCCAACGTTGATTCCAACTGCTGCACCAGCCGGGCCGGGATCGTGGGGGTGGTCCTTTCCGCTGGCAGGTGGCGGAAGTGGCGAACTCCAACCAGACTGCCCTTTTTTTATGCGCCCGGCCACGCGATACTAAACGGGTTATGGTTCAAAAGGCGAGTGGGTGAATACCAGTGCAGCCCAGCCGAACCGCATTAGGTTTTGGAAATCACGGGAGTCTGCGTAAAAACTATGGTCCAGGTCGTTTTGCCCGACGGTCAAATCCAGGATTTCCCATCGTGTGTAACCGCAGCCGACGTTGCCGAGCAGATCAGTCCGCGACTGGCCAAGGCGGCTGTGGCGGCGGAAGTCAACGGCCGGGTGGTCGATCTCAACGCCCCCCTTCCCACGGGTGGTCCCGTGCGGCTCAAGATTCTGACCGAGCGCGATCCCCAGGCCCTGGAAGTCCTGCGCCACTCCGCCGCCCACGTGATGGCCCGGGCGGTTCTGCGGCTTTTCCCGGGAGCCAAGCTCGCCTTCGGTCCGCCGGTGGAAAACGGCTTTTATTACGACATCGACCTGGACCGCCCGCTCAAAGAGGAAGATCTTGAGCGGATCGAGGGTGAAATGGCGAAAATTGTGGAGCTGGATGAGCCGTTCGAGCGGCTCGAGGTTCCCTGGGAAAAAGCGGTGGAAATCTGTCGCGATCTCGCCCAGCCCTACAAGGTGGAACATCTCCAGGACGGACTCGCCAACGAAAAAACGGTTTCCTTCTATCGTCAGGGCGAATTCCTCGACCTCTGCGAGGGGCCGCACATCCCCTCCGCGGGGCGACTCAAGGCGTTCAAACTGCTCTCGGTGG
>NZ_JACIYL010000028.1 GCF_014359955.1 Thermogutta sp.
TGCCAGCCCAGAACAGAACGCAAGCTCAGCCCTGGCGCTTGGGGAAGACCTCCTGCTCATACCGCCGTACTTCGTTGAGCACCAGATCATCCCGAGGGACATCGTGCCGAGCACAGTATTCTTCCCAAACAGCGGCGAAGGGGGCCGTCTTCTCGGCTTCCAAAAGCGCCAGCCGCGCGGTGTAATCCCCCCTGGCCTCGGCATCCTTTAAAGCAGCCAATGGTTCCAGCATGGCCCAGAGCAGCGCCTTGAGCATGCTTCGCATGCCGATGACCCAGGCCGCCAGGCGATTGATGCTCGCATCGAAAAAGTCCAATCCGATGAACACCCTGTCGAGGTATTGTCCACGGACCAACTCCTCAGCGATGGCACAGACATCGTCGGTAAACAGGACCACGTGATCACTGTCCCATCGAATGCCTCGACTCACATGGAGGAGGAGACCGTCAAGATAAAAGAGCACAGCGGATATCTTATCAGCGATCGTTTCGGTGGGATGGAAGTGCCCTGAGTCCAGGCAGAGAAGCGTCTTTCGTGTGATGGCGTAGCCCAGGTAAAACTCGTGCGACCCGGCCACGTAGGCTTCCGAACCAATGCCAAATAGTTTTCCCTCCACAGCATCGCGATGAAATCTTGAGTCGATTTGCTCGGACAGAATCTCATCCAGCGACTGGATAAGCCGTTCACGCGGGCCCTTTCGATCGACCGGAAGATCCTTCATGCCATCGGGAATCCAGATATTTGTCACGCATACCTTCCCAAGGCGCTGCCCAAAATACGCCCCAATGCGCCGGCACGCCTGGCCGTGCCGTACCCAGAACCGGCGAATGCCGTCATCGGCATGGGTGAGCGTGAAACCACTCGCTGCCAGCGAATGGGAGAAAAACGTGGGATTGAAGTCCAGTCCTATTCCGCGTTCAGCCGCCCAATCCACCCAGGCCTGGAAGTGCGCAGGCTCGATTTCGTCGCGGTCCACCTTTTTTCCGCCCGTATCGAGATAAATCGCATGCAAATTGAAGCGGTGCTTTCCGGGGATCAGCCGGAAGGCCATATCAGCATCCGCGCGGAGCTCGTCCGGTGTACGGGGCTTTCCAGGATAGGAGCCCGTGGCCAGGATACCCCCGCCCGTCAATCCCTGAGCGCTTTCAAATCCCCCCACATCATCTCCCTGCCAGCACTGCATAGAGATAGAAACGGAAGCCAGCGTTTCGATCGCTTTTTCCGTATCGACTCCCCATTCAGCGTAGCGCTCTCGGGCAAGTTCATACGCCTTGGTGGTCTGGTTCGACATCATTTCCATCGTGCTCCTCGGCTCGAAATCCAGCGATTTCGTTGGTCTATTTGGACACAACAACTGTGCGGAGTCGCGTGTTCCCTGCGATCAAACGGCCATTGTGGTGAATCGCGACGCGGAACGCCAGGGGGATCAGCAACGGTCGGCGATGTAACACCTCGACACACGCTGGACGATTGACGGTGGAAGTTGTGAAAATCGCTCTATCCTGTTGGGGTCACGGTCGAGCTTCCCCGTTTTTGAACCCGTCGTGACCCGCAGTGGGGTGACGCGAGAATGGCGCATACGCTCATTCGAAATGGTGCCGTTCGTTGACACATGCCCAACGCGGCTTTATAAACCATCAGAGCGTTGAAAAGCCCACCTGCGCGGGCAAACGATCGAGTGAAACAACGCGGCTGACAAGGAGCCTGAACATGGAGCGGCTGCGCCTGGTGTCCCTTTTGTGCCGGGTTATTCTTTTATCGGGTTGGTTGGTGCTCTCCCGTGGGGCGGGAGCAGAAGAGAAAAATCACCGACAAACGATCCCTCTGGATGGCATTTGGGAACTTGCCGAGGGGCGAATGGACACCATGCCGAATGATTTTCCCGCTCGCGTACCTGTTCCCGGCCTGGTCGATTTGGCGGAGCCTCAATTTCAAGAGGTTGGCACAGAAGAAAGTTTGCGGTTTCGCGAAGCGTTCTGGTATCGCCGCAGCTTTCGTTTAGACGGAGAGGTTCCACCCCTGGTGCGTTTGAAAATCAACAAGGCGTGTTATGGAATGCGGGTGTATCTGAATGGCGAGCAGGTCGGAGAGCATCTTCCGAGTTTTACCCCAGCCGTGTTTGACGTGACTTCGCTTGTCAAAGGTGGAGGAGAAGAAAACGTACTTGTCGTTCGGGTGGGCGCTCATCGCCGTGCGTTACCGCCCGGCATCCCGGACGGTTGGGATTTTGAAAAGGTCCGCTATATTCCGGGGATTTACGATTCTGTCCAGCTTATCCTTTCCGGAAAACCGGAGATTCTTTCCGTGCAGGCGGTGCCCAACCTTCGCCACGAGTGCGTGCGACTCTATGTTACTCTCGGCCCGCAGACGCAAGCCATGGATACCGTTGTCCAGTGCACGATCCGCGAAGCTCGATCGGGTCGCGTGGTGGCCGAACAAGGATCACCAACCGTTCACCTGACGCCCGGCGAGGAGAAGGAAATTGAACTGTCGGTTTCCATTCCTGACTGTCATCCCTGGACTCCCGAGGATCCTTTCCTCTATGAAGCGGTGGTTTCCACTCCCGGTGATACCCAGCGATTTCGCTTCGGTATGCGGGAGTTCCGGTTTGATCCCCAGACGAAAATGGCGATGCTTAACGGCCGCATTTATCCATTGCGAGGGACGAACGTCTGTATCTATCGGTTTTTCGAGGATCCCGCGCGAGGCAATTTACCGTGGAGGGAAGAGTGGGTTCGGCGGCTGCATGAAACTTTCCGCACAATGCACTGGAATTCTGCTCGATATTGCATCGGGTTTCCGCCTGAAAAATGGTACGACATCGCCGATGAAGTCGGGTTGCTCATCCAGGACGAATTTCCGATCTGGTATCTGGGACAATGGCCGAAAGAACTGGGGCACGAGGAGTTGGCCCGGGAATATGCCGCGTGGATGCGTGAACGATGGAATCATCCCTCCGTGGTCATTTGGGATGCACAGAATGAAACACGGACCGAAGAAACAGGGGCGGCCATTCGGGAAGTACGGCATTTGGATCGCTCGGGAAGACCGTGGGACAACGGATGGGCGGCCCCTCAAGATCCGCTCGATGTGTTCGAATCACATCCTTATCCGTTTTTCAGTCCGAAAGGCAAGAACCAGCCCTCCCAATTTCGTCTCAGTCAATTGACCGGGAAGCCGAAGCGGCCAGACGTGGAAGGTGGCCTGCGGGGAAACGTGCAACTGAACGCGGGCAATAATCCCGTCATCATCAACGAATATGGTTGGTTGTGGCTCAATCGGGACGGGAGCCCCACGACCCTTTCCCGCCCCAACTATGATGCGTTGTTAGGTCCTCAGGCTTCAGCCGAGGAACGCCGGAAGTTTTATGCTTACACGATCGCCGCCATGACAGAATTTTGGCGTGCTGGTCGCGAGGTGGCAGGGGTCATGCACTTTTGTGGGTTGGGCTATTCTCGGCCGGACGGCGAAACCAGCGACAATTTTGTCGATTTGCACAATTTGATTCTGGAGCCGCATTTCGTCCGCCGGGTTGGGGATGCCTTTTCTCCGGTGATCGCCATTCTCGACTTCTGGAATGAAGAGGTGACCGCAGGAGCCACCGTGGAAGTTCCCGTGGTTGTTCTCAATGATCGGTGGAGAAATTGGTCCGGACTGGTTCGCCTGGCCCTTGTACCCGAAAATGGTTTTCAGGATGGGGCCGAGAAATTGGCTCCCGTGGTGGCGGAGCGATCCTGCCGACTGGAGCCCGTGGATCGCCAGACTTTCACTGTGCTCGTTCAGTTCCCGTCACGCAAAGGGACCTTTTATCTGGTCGCGGAACTCACTGATGAAGGCGGACGTCGCGTGCGGAGCGTCAGACGGGTTGAGATCAAAAAACCTTAACCAAAAATTTGCGCTTTTCACAGGCTGTACGACAATTGACTCTCTGAGCATCCTGAATACAATCGGTGCGGATGTTCGCTGGTGAAGTTTGGCTTTCGGCCAGTCGGGTGTGAGTTGTGGTGAAAAGGGAGTTGCCAGGGGCAGTGGTGCATCATTTGATCGCGTAACCTGCCGATCGGCACCTCAAAAAGGTTGAACACACCGCAGTTGTTGGGTAGTTCTATAGTACCAACCTAGCCAAGAAAGGACCGTGCCCCATGACCAGACGATTTCTTCAATTGTGGGTTTTGTTCCTCTGGTTGATGGCTCTTGCTGCCACAGGCTGGAGCCAGGTCCGTCACGAAATCGCTTTTCCCGATATACCGGGTTACAAGACATTGAAATGCGATTTCCATATGCACACCGTGTTTTCGGATGGAACTGTTTGGCCCACAGTGCGGGTGGACGAAGCGTATCGAACAGGACTCGATGCCATCGCGATCAGTGACCATATTGAGTACCAGCCCCACAAGGACGACATACCGACCAATTTTAACCGCTCTTACGAGTTGGCGCTGGGCCGGGCGCGCGAATTGGGGATCATCCTTATTCGAGCGGCCGAAATCACGCGGGATACTCCGCCTGGCCATTTCAACGCGATTTTCCTGAAAGATATCAATCCCCTGGCCAAGCCAGACCTGGTCGAGGCGATTTCAGCCGCGTGCGAGCAAGGCGCGTTTGTGTTCTGGAACCACCAGGCCTGGAAGGGTGAAGAATTGGGCCGCTGGATGGATATTCATACCGAACTGTACGAAAAGAAGCTTTTGCACGGTATGGAAGTGGCCAACGGCTCCACGTATTACCCGACCGCCCACAAATGGTGTCTGGAGAAGGGACTGACGATGGTCGGCAATTCTGACATTCATCAGCCCGATCTCCTCACGCAGAACACGGCGGCTGAGCACCGGACGATCACACTGGTGTTTGTCACAGAGCGAAGTGAAAACGGCATCCGCGAGGCGTTGCGTGCCGGTCGCACGGCGGTTTGGTGGGGCGAGAACCTGATCGGAAAGCCCGAATGGCTGCAAGCTCTGCTTGAAGAAAGCGTGGATATTGCCGAGCCCCATTTGCGTACCAAGACCAGCGTTTGGACGAACGTCACGAACAAAAGCGCGATCGATATTGTTCTCCGGCGGGTGGGTCAAATCGGCCCGGCCGAGCTAACACTGAAGGCCGGCACGACGACCCTTGTGCGAATCAACGCCCCGGACACGTCCAAGCCGCTCGAGCTTCAGTATGAAGTGACAAATTTCCTGGCAGAACCGGGCAAAGGCCTCACGGTAACCTATACCATCCCGGCCCCGTAATTCGTCCGAAGTTTGTTTCAGTGGGTAGCATGTTGCGGCACGGACGGTCTTATCGATCGTCCGTGCTGGTTATAGTTGGTGGGCAGTCCGAGCAAAAGTTTCGGGATGCACTTCATTCCGGAAGTGTTACAGGCTAACCCTGTTTTTGGGATCAACGAAGGAGAACTCCCCATGAGGTGGGTGAACCAAAAATCGGCAGGGTTCGTGGCGACCGCTCTGTTTGTGGCTTTGGCGAATGCCTTTGGTACAAATGACTCAGCGGAAGCCGTGGAGCGGGCTATTCCGAAGCCCTTGGAGCACCATCCCGGTAATATTTTCCTGGAAGGCGAATCGGTCAGAGTCTCGCTGCCCAAGGCGGGCGTGTGGCAACTGCTGGATGCCGAGGATCATCTGATTAAAAACGTCGTGGCAGATGACAAACCGGTCGAGCTCGGTCCGCTCCGGGTCGGTTTTTATCGTCTGAAAAAGGAGGATTATGCAGACTGGCTGTCATTGGGGGTGATCGCCCCGCTCAAGGTTCCGACGCCCCAGACGTCGCCTATCGCCCTGGATGTGGCGATGAGCTGGTTTTATCCGGAGGACCGCATGGCCGATGTGGCGAGTCTCTGTGCTCTCGCCGGAGTCAACTGGGTGCGAGACCGGTTGTCCTGGGGGGAGGTGGAGCCGCAACGGGGAGAATTCAAGCCGCGAACCCGCTACGACGCTGCGGCTGAGATTCAATCAGCCGCTGGCCTCAAGGTATTACAGGTTTATCATGCTTCTCCCAAATGGGCGAATCCCGAAACAAAACGCTTTCCTATTGATTTGCGGGATAGCTACAGGTTTCTGAAAGCCGTTGCTACCCGGTGGACGGGAAAAGTGCTGGCTTATGAACCGTGGAACGAAGCCGACATCCACGTCTTCGGTGGGCACACGGGAGCAGAAATGGCGTCGTTGCAAAAGGCTGCCTATTGGGCTATCAAGTCAGCCTCACCCGATACGATTGTGTGTTGGAACGTGTTCGCCACGAACAATGCCGCTCATCTGGAAGATATCGCAGCCAACGACGTTCTTCCCTACTGCGACACCTTCAACTTCCACCACTATCGACCTCTTGAAGATTATCCGTCCCTGTACGAGAGTTTCAGACACGTCGCCGGGCCGCGCCCGTTGTGGGTGACGGAGTGTGCGCTGCCGCTTCGCTGGTCGGGCGACCCTGAGAAACAGGAGTTAAGCGACGAGGATTTGTTTGAACAGGCCCGACGGTTGGTCAAGGTTTTTGCGTGTTCGCTTCACGAGGGCACATCGGCCACCTTCTATTTCCTTCTCCCTCATTACGTGGAGGGACCCACCCAATTCGGCATCATCCGCAGGGATCTGACGCCGCGTCCGGCCTATGTGTCGCTGGCGGCGGTGGGGAGGCTTTTGGCGGATGCTCGACCCCGTGGGAAGCTGGCAGACAAAGAAGTTTCGGGCTACCTGTTCAGCGCAAAACCGGACGGAGAGCCGCGTCTCGTGCTCGTTCTATGGAGCAAAGATCAGCGAACTTTCCCTCTTCCGGTAAAGCCTGTGGCCTTGTATGACCATTTTGGTCGTCCGATGAAGCAGACAGGCGAGAACTTGGTGTTGACGTCAGCGCCGATCTTTGCCGTTTTCCACGAAGATTCGTTGGGGCGTTTTGACCTCGTGAAGCCACCTCAGGCGGAGCCTGTTCCGGTCAATAGCCCCTGCCCTGTCGTGCTTCAAACACTGTGGCCCTCTGACGAGATTGATCTGCATCAGTCAGCATACCGGGTGAAGCCCAAGACGCAGGATTTGTTATTCCCGATCTTTATTTACAACTTTGGACAAATGGCAGCGGAAGGCACAATTCGTGTCGCAACACCCGCCGGGTGGCAGGCAGAATTTATCGATACGTGCCGTCTGCCTGCGGGTGAACGCACAGAACAATCGCTGCGAATTGTTCCACCGACGTCCGGTTGGTCAGGGGTTGCGGTCATCCAAGTCGAGGGTGATTTTGGTACCCTTGGCCGGAGTGTACTTTCGTTTCGACTTGTCGCCGATTGAGTCGGGCGACAGCCTCTTGCCTAGGGAGGCCATTGCTGATGCCGCCGGGGCGCGACAGGGGGCACTGTGTTCCGTCATTTCTGTTCTGGGGAAGCGGGCCAGATTCTGATCAGGACAACTCCGTGGCGTCCAACTTCCGTAGCGAAATGGCCTGAAAACACTCCAAGGTCTTTCTGACGCCAGAGGTCCCGGACTTGCTGAGGGCCTTCACGCTGAAGGTCCTGCCAGGAGATGGTCATCTCACGCGGGAATTCATCGAGATTGAACAATCCCACCGCTATGGATCCGTCCACCAGCGGTTTGGCGAGGACCAACTCCTCGGGCGTTTCCCGAACGATCCGGGCTTGTTTACCCAGTGGGTCCTGGTCGACGGCGATCACTTCTCGATTACACAGAATGCCCAACGTGAAATCGTCGAGTTTAGTCATATCTCCGGAGAAAATGAGTGGCGCTGCCATCAGACACCACATCGACATGTGAGTGTACTGTTCATTGGGGGTCAATGGGGTGGGCCGCCCTTCCCCGCCAGTCCGGGCGTCGCCTACCCAACCCATGAGAATGTAATCAGGATCATTCCAGTGGCCGGGGCCAGCGTACTCCCAGAGTTTGGCGTTTTTCAGTCCCACCTGATAGATTCCCCGGTTGAGCGATCCTCCCTCGAGACCGAGGTCGCCGGTGGTTCGCCAGCAATTACCGCCCACCGAGGCGCCCCATTCCCACACCGAATCCATGCCATACTGGCACAGGTTGTACACGATATCCCGGTCCAGCGTTTTCAGGATATCGCCCATGAGTTTGTAAGGCTTCATGAAGTCTTCCCGGGTCCTGGCTTGGACGACGCGACCATACGAACACCAGTCGTACTTGAGAAAGTCAAAGCCCCATTCCGCGAATTTCCTGGCATCAATCTCCTCGTGCTGGTAACTTCCCACATATCCACCACAGGTGAGTGGACCAGGCGAAATATAGATTCCCGCTTTGAGCCCTTTGGAATGGATGTAATCTGTGAGCGCCTTCATATCGGGAAATTTCTTGTTCGGACGGACCGCGCCCTGTTCATCGCGTGGAGGACCACCCAGGAGCGGATCGTCTGATCCAGGTTTGACCATCCAGCAGTCATCGATGTTCACATAGGCGTAGCCAAAATCGGCCATTCCGGAAGACACCATGGCGTCGGCCGCTGCTCGAATATCCGCGTCTGACACCCGATGATAGTGGATATACCAGCTATTCCAGCCCATGGGAGGTGTGAGGGCGAGTGTGTCTCCGACGACCAGCGTCCACACACCTTCGGCGACGCCGTGGCGGTTTTCCGCTCTCAGAGTGACACGGTATTCGCCGCGGGTCTCGGGGGCCCGACCGGTGATGATGCCGGTGGCCTCGTCGAGGTGGAGACTTTCCGGAAGATTCCGGGCAGTGAAGCGGATGGGCCGTTCGCCCGTACACGGAATGCGGAAGATGACCGGGCGATGGGGACGACATCCATACCGCTGGGGATGATTGAGGACTGGTTCAGGGCCTGGCGGAGGTGTAAGTCGGATGCGCGGTTCCTCGGGCGCGGGGACGGTGGATGGCACAGAGCCACGATAGGCGATGGTTGCCTCGGCCCAATCCGCGTGATCAAAATTAATACCATCTCCGGCTGCCCCTACGTAGAGGAGAAGCTGCTTCACGCCTTGCAGTGGGACATCAACGGTTTTGGCCGGTTCACCACCGCGCATGATTCCGCTGTCAAAAACTTTTCGACCGTCCGCATACACGCGGAATTCCACACTGCCTCGATTGCCCGCTGAATCATCCACACCCACTTTGGCCGTGAAACGTTCCGCTTCTCCGTCGAGCTTGATGTAAAGCGCTGAGACCGCATGTGTTCCCACCCCATGGGCGAACGCCTGACCGGCAATTCGCATCGGCTGTTTCACAATGTTGCGATCGACTTGTGGCTGGCCGTAACCCTGTGACATGTGCGACAGATCCAGCGCAGCAAGTGCAATTGTCTTGACTTCCTGGGTGGACCCTGCTGAGACGAGACCCAATCCGAAGAGCAAAACCGGGGCGATACTCAGCGGCAAGCAAATCCACATTCGGCGAAGACGTTGGGCGGCCATGATTCTCTTTTCCCTCCCGAGTTGGCGTGATGTGCCTTGACACAGCCTGTCCTGTTTGCGAATGTAACACTTTCTCCACCGTGGTTCAAACGCTGCAGGCAATGGCGGATGCCAATGTGTTTTTAGTAGGTATCGCGGACCAACGCAAGATGGACCGGTGTCGGCCGTTATTGGACGATTAGGTTGTGGCAACAGGAGAGCTTATGTCGAGCACCGTCGATTTCATCTATTTCGACCTTGGACGCGTCATCATCAATTTTGATAACGACCGGATGTGCCGGCAGATTGCCGAAGTCACCAGTCTGTCCCCGGAGCGCATCCACGAGATTCTGTTCTCCACCGGGCTTCAAAGGGCGTTTGAGCTGGGCCAAATCTCGCCCACGCAGTTTTATGAGGAGTTCTGTCGATTGACCGGATGTTCCGTGCCGTGGGATCGGCTTCGCCAGGCTGCGTCTGATATATTCTGGGTCAACACGCCGATGTTGCCCGTGGTTGCGCAGCTTCAGGCGAGATGTTTTCCCCTGGGGATTCTGTCGAATACCTGCATTACCCACTTCGAGTGGTGTCTTGAACATTTTACCATTCTGCGACGAGGGTTTCGCGTGTACGGGTTGAGCTGTGAATTTCGGCTGTTGAAACCCGATCCTCAGATATTTCTGGCGGCTGCCGAGAAGGCAGGTGTTGCGCCCGAGCGTATCTTCTTTACAGACGACATTCCCGCCCATGTGGAGGCTGCCCAGCGGGTGGGATTCCAGGCTGTCCCGTTCCTCTCTGCGCGACAGATCGCCGAGGAACTTCGCAGACGCGGTGTGCGTTTCAACTATTGAACTGCCTGACACGTCCCCGCTTTTCCTCTGAAGTCACCAGGTATTTAGCGGGGACACCTCTTGTGATCATCCATCAGGAAAATGAAAACGGTAGGGGCGGAGCAAATACCCCTACCGTCTGTGCTCATATTTGCGACGAACCACCGCGATCGGGAATCGTTAACTTACTTGTGTGTCGTTACAACCGCCCGCATTGTACGGAAGTGCCAAAATCGGTTGCGGACGACCGGTTTCAGAAGATATACCGGTTCACGATGTTTTCGAACAACTCCTGCCGACCGCTCTTGTTCGGTGAGACATCGCCCTTTTCCAGCATGTACTTTTCGAGGGTCTTGAAGTTGTGCTTGCCAGCTTCGATTTCGGCACCGATGCCGGTATCCCAGGAAGAGTAGCGCTCCTTGAGCAGGCGCTCGAGTTCACCATCGGCACGGATGGCTGCGGCCACCTTGAGTCCTTTCGCGAAGCAATCCATACCACCGATGTGGGCATAGAACAGATCGATGGGCTCGAAACTTTCACGGCGGACCTTGGCATCGAAGTTCACGCCACCCGGTGCGATTCCACCATACTTCAAGAATACGAGCATAATCTTGGTTGTCAGATAGACGTCGGTGGGAAACTGATCGGTATCCCATCCGAGCAACAGGTCGCCTGTGTTGGCGTCCACGGAGCCAAGGAAGCCTTGCATTCCCGCGTACTCGAGTTCATGCTCCACGTTGTGGCCGGCGAGTGTGGCGTGATTCGTTTCGATGTTCAGCTTGAAGTACTTTTCAAGGCCGTAAGCACGCAGGAAGTTGATGCAGGCGGCAGCATCGAAATCGTACTGATGCTTGGTGGGTTCCTTCGGTTTAGGTTCGATGTAGAACTGGCCTGTAAAGCCGATTTCCTTGGCATAATCCACGGCCATATGGAGGAAGCGAGCCAGGTTATCCAGTTCGCGCTTCATATTCGTGTTCCAGAACGATTGATAACCTTCCCGGCCGCCCCAGAACACGTAACCCGCCCCACCCAGTTCCTTGGTGACTTCAAGGGCTTTCTTGACCTGTGCCGCAGCGTAGGCAAACGCATCGGCGTTGCAGCTCGTAGCCGCTCCATGGACATACCGTGGATTGCTGAAGAGGTTGGCAGTTCCCCAGAGGAGTTTGACGCCCGTGCGGTCCATTTCCTCCTTGATAACCTTCACGACGGCGTCCAGATTTTTGTTGGTCTCGGCAAGAGTTTTGCCTTCGGGTGCGACGTCTCTGTCATGGAAACAAAAGAACGGAGCCCCCAGCTTTTCGCAGAATTCAAAAAAGGCTTTGACACGGTTGATGGCGTTTTCGATGGTATTTTCGCCCGTGTCCCACGGCCGGATCATCGTTGGAGCACCGAAGGGGTCGGCACCCGTCCCGCGCATCGTGTGCCAAAAGGCGACGCTGAAGCGGAAGTGGTCTTTCATCGGTTTGCCTTCCACCAGTTCATCGGGATTGTAATGCCGGAAGGCAAGTGGATTGCGAGAATCGGGGCCTTCGTACTTGATTTTGGTCACTTCTGGAAAAGCTGCCATCGTTGCGACTCCTTCTTCAGCCTTCACAAGTTAACGCATCCGACATATGGGCGACGATAGAGCATCATTCACACGTCAGGCAGATGTCGCATATCCTGGCATATTCGGGCACGCCCCGCAAGAGGGACCGGCCGACCAGAATGGAATATGCGGTTCATCGGCACGTAGGATCAATCCGGGAAATCTAAGAGTTACCGTGCGCATTAACACTTGTCCGCTCTCCTTTGTCGCCTCATTTCCAGATGGCCAATGATGAAGGGCCCGACCGTTCGATCGACCAACTCATTGCTGGGAGGCCGGCTCGGCGAAAAAGGCTTTTTGCTGAAGAAAGATGGCGAGATAGTGCTGCGTGCGGGGAATGAACCACACTTCGACGGGAATCCACCCGCCTTCCTCTGCTTCTCGGACCAGGGTGCTCAGGGGTGTTCCATGATCTTTACCCCGCAGCGCAATGGGGGGATACGTCTCGATCACGGCCACGCGACCCAACGGCGTTACCGTTTTGGCGAGTTCCCGCCAGTAATCGATTCGGGTCTGACGGTCCAGGTGGTGGTAAACCTGCGAGATAAACACAAGGTCCACGGAGTGGTCAGGGAGCCCCGGACGATCGCGCGGACAAAGATAGGATTGTACATGGGGATGGTCGTGCAGTCGTTGTTTGAGTCGATCCACGAGTTCCTGGGTCACTTCCGCAGCGTAAACAGTTCCCTCAGGTCCAACTTTTTCGGCAAAATGGGCCGTCCACCAGCCGTCGCCCGCCCCCAAATCCAGGATCCGATCACCGGGCTGGATGTCCAGTCGTTGGAGAATGAAATCCAGATGCGTACGGTATGCATAGCCGCTTCCATCGCGCTGGACGAGGACGCTCGGATCACGCACCCGGCTGGATGGGAGAGGGGAAACTTCGACCTCATCTCCCGAGACTCCAACTGCGATGATCGCAAAGATCACGGCAAGGGAAATCCGGAGAATACCTTTTTTGAGCATGGCGTGCCTCCCCCGATGGCCAAAGGACTCAATCTCGTGATTTTGCCCAACAATGGCGAGTTTTGAAAAATCAGACAAACAAAAAGCGCCGCCGTCGCGGCCCTTTCATGGTACAGAAATGGTCGCCTTCGGCAAGGGCGGCGCGCACAGAGCAACTGCGTCACTGCGAAGGATGTTCGCGAACATCCGGCCAGCTTTAAGCCGATTGTTCGTTGGAACAGCGGGGCACCGTGTGCCGCGGGAGGAGGTTATTTCGGGAGGAAATCCTGCACGATTGTCACCTGACGGATCTGGCGACTATCAGGTTCGAAAACGCGAATAATGACCTGAACGCCACGGCACGGAGCAGGATAAGGCGGGGGAGCCTCCCATTCAGCAAAGTCGTCCACAAGACCATTGTTGTCATTATCGAAGCCGTCCGTGCCCGTGTCGGGGCCGTTAGCCCCGTCCTGGTCCAGGCCATCCTTCTCATAGTGGATGGACCAGGTGTCATACACGGCCAGGGTGCCCAACTTCGTCTTGGCAAGTGGGTAGTCGGAAAACGTCGAAAGCGGACCGGCGGCGGGAGGCTGAGGATGATAGGCCAGATCGACGTACGCCCCGCCAGTCACCGGCTGTTGCGGCGGCGTTACAAGGTAAGAAAGATCGCCCGGACGGAGTGCCGTTCCGGCCGCGGTCGCGGTCACAGGGGCTGTCGGGTCCCAGATCTTGACGTCAAACGCAATGACGTTGGTGAGGACGAGGTCTTCCGCCTCGCGATAAAGTTGGCCGACGTTGTTGAGCAGCCCGGTCTGGGTATCCACCTCCTGGAATGGATAAGGATTGTTCCAAAAATCCAAAGCCCCCATCGGCCC
>NZ_JACIYL010000280.1 GCF_014359955.1 Thermogutta sp.
TCAAAAACGCCAAAATGCTGGAAATCGACCAGACGACGCTGCTTTTCCAGGACTACTGGAATCTCGGTGAGGGGCGCGTGCTGGTTCGGCCATGCCTTCTGGTCTTTGATTCCCGCACCTCACCGTCGCAAAAATGGCCGTCGAATCTTCCGGAAATACTGATCCTCGAAGCTCTCGACGGGGCAATTTTTCAGTTCGATCGGCCGCTTGACCTGAGAACAGCGCGAATCGGCCGTTTCATTGCCGGCCAACTGCTGGGCAACGTTGTTGTGCGAGGCGAAAACCCCACCCAGGATCATCCGGATTTTCGTCTCACCACTCGCGATATTACTGTCACGGAGCATCGTGTATGGACGAATCATCCTCTGGAACTTTCCTGGGGAAAACATCGCGCCCGGGGGGCAGGGATGGAAATTGTCTTCCGGGGAAGGACGCCATTTTCGCGGGGAGGATCAGAGCAGGAACCGCTCAATGTCGATCGGTTTCTGCTCCGCCATGTCGATCGCCTTCACTTCGATCTTGAGCCCCTGAGAACTCCCGACAAATTGCAGACGACGACGCCTCCCGACTCCTCACCCACCTTATCGCGAGATGAAGCGCTTGACATTTCATGTCAGGGGCCCCTGCTCTTCATTCCGGCTCAGAAAACGATCACCCTGGAAGACCACGTGGACGTTGATCGGACCCGAAACGGCCAGAGCGTCTTGCAGCTCCGCTGCCAGCAGCTCGTTGTGACTTTTCAGAATACAGAAGGGCAGAACGGAACAAACGTTTCGCCCGCGGCGACCCAAGCGTCCCCTGATCCCGCCAACGCCAAGAAATCGGTTCCCGGCTCGCCGAAATGGCAGGTCCACCTCGTTCGGGCCGTCGGCCAGCCCGTCCGCATTGTGTTTCCCACCTGGAATGGCGAATTGCAGGGCGAGGACCTCCGCTACGACGCCACTTCCGGGGCCATGTCTCTGGATGGTTCCAACGGCGTGCAGGGAAAAAATGGGAAAGATCAGTTTTCCGCTCGGGCGGTGCAATGCCAACTGACACCAACGGGAGACATTCAAATGCTGGTGGCTGTGGGGCCCGGCAAAGCCCAGTTCACGCCCGCCAACGCTTCGCAGGAATGGATCCTGACCTGGGGACGCAGCCTGACGTTGACCACCGAGTCAAATGAGCGCATCGCCGCTCTCCAGGGCGGTGTTCAAATGGAGGCCGGCGGTCTGGGGATTCTCAGGGCCCAGGAGATCTGGTGCTGGGCAGACGCCGGTTCCCACACGGCCGATTTCGCCTCGCTTCGCCTTCGTCGCTTCGTGGCTCAATCCGGTGTCGAAGTTACTTCCTCCCAGTTTGCCGCGCAAACTGACCGCCTGGAAGCCTGGATCAAGTGGGACATCCCCCCACCAGCACAACCCTCTCCATCGTCCCGCGGCCTCTCTTTCCAGCCGGGTGAGAAGGCCTCCGGGAAGGAGAATCATCCAGCTTTCATGACAGAGACGGGCCAGATTGCCTTGCGGGCAAGTCTGTTGCGGATGGAGTTCGCAGCTTATCCGGGCCAGGCAGCGGAACTGACAGCCCTTTCTGCGGACGGTAGCGTCATTGCCGATGAACGCACCCAACAACCGGACCTCCACCCGTTGCAGCTCCGCGGTGATCACCTCGAGGTCACTCACCCCACGCGGCCTTCCACGATTTTTTCACTCACCGGAAATCCCGCCTACGTCGCGGGACGGGGTCTTGCCCTGACAGGTTATCAGATCTTTCTCGACCGCGGTCGCAATCTTCTCTCCGTTGCCGGGGTGGGTCGTCTTGACATTGACAAGTCTGCCGCACATATGTTGCCCGTCTCCGCGGACGACCGTGTTGCCATTCAGTGGAACCAGGGCATGGACTTCGCCGGCCGAACAATTTCTTTCCAGGGAGGTGTTCAACTGACTTCCGGGCCACGGCGTCTGCAGGCCGATGCGCTGGGAATTGAACTGGCACAGCCCGTCATCCTCTCCAGTCTCTCCAGTTTCGAAAGACACCAGGTGCGATTAGTGCGGGCCATCGGGAATGTGTTTGTGGAGAATCTCGAGCTCGATCCATCAGGCAACCTCGTTGCCCGGGATATATTGCGTGTCAGCGAGATCAGCGTGGATTTCTTGAGCGGCCGAATCTCCGCGCCGGGACCTGGGCGGTTCGGAACAGTCCGTCAGGCGTCCAGTGTCGCCGGGATTTTCCACACCGGCGGCACGCCACAGGCCGTCGAGCAGACCCAGCCTAACCCGGGCCGAGAAAACAACACCCAGCCAAGTTCAGCACCCAACACCAACCCCAATCAGGAAGCCAACCCTCCGCCCGTGAACACACCAGATCAACGGCTGATCATGCTGGACATCAGTTTCCACCAGCAATTGGAGGGAAACATCCAACAGCGGCAGGTGGGTTGTTACGGCCGGGTTAAAGCCCGGTATGGGGGAGTAACCACGTGGTCCGCCGAGAGGCTTCCTGACGATCCAGCGCTACTTGGTCCGGAGGGAATGGTTCTCAACTGTCAGGAACTCACAGCGTTTCAAATTGTCACCCCAGGGGAACAGCGACCCCATCTTGAGCTCGTGGCTTTGGGAAACGTCACGGTAGAAGCTCAATTTCACACGGCTCGCGCAAGGCGTCTGTCTCTGGATGAATCGAAAACGCTCCTCGTCCTGGAAGGGGACGGGGACGTTCCAGCAGAGCTTTACCGCCAGGAATTTCGTGGTGGTCCCGTTCAGAAGACGACAGCCCGGCGAATCTACTTCTGGTATTCCACCAAAACGGTCAAAGTGGACGATGCCAAATCCCTGGAGATCAGCCGGTCGCCAACCGTCCCCCTGGGTGGGTGATTTGCCCGCGGTACGGCCCTTAATCGTCGTTTCGTGAGTGGAGGGATTGCCCTCAGCACTGTGGGGGTCCCGTGGCCGCCAGTCGTCTGGGCAGCTTGTCCCCTCACCCGGCAGTGCAGGAGCGCGAGGCATCATGCGGCAAACTCACGAGCGATGCCCCAGGATCGAGTTGAGGTCGGCACTTGAAACGATCGTAACACCGGCCTCCCGAAGCTGCTGCAACGAACTTGCCACGTCGCCCGGCATCAATTCGACGCCGCGGCAGGCATCTTCAATGAGGAAAGTCTGATAGCCCAACTCGGCGCCATCCAAACAGGTCCACTTCACGCAGTAGTCGGTCGCCAACCCACTCACAAAAATGCGTGTCACGTGGTTTTCCTGGAGGTATTCATGGAGCCCGGTGGCGCGCCGTCGGGCGTTGTCGTAGAAACCACTGTAACTGTCGATAGCCGGATCTGTGCCTTTGCGGAACACCGCTCGGAAAACCCGCGTGTCAAGCTGGGGATGAAATTCAGCCCCCGGAGTTCCCTGGACACAGTGCACGGGCCACAGGATTTGTGGAACTCCGTTGATTTCCACAACCTCTCCTGGTTGTTTGCCGGGGTGATTGGCCGCGAAGCTGCAATGGTCGGGCGGATGCCAGTCCTGGGTAGCCACCACCAACGGGAAAAGTGGCATGACCCGGTTGATCACAGGGACGACTTCGTCACCCCGCGGCACCGGCAGCGCACCTCCCGGGCAAAAGTCGTTCTGCACATCGACCACGATCAGCGCGTCCATAGGCGGGAATCTCCTCTCCAAGGCCCCGTGCTGCCCATTTTTATTATCGAAGCGAGTAAAGAACCTGCCCTCCGAACTTCCGGGTTACGCATTCGCAGCGTTTGTAATGCCTTTTCTCTCAAACGACGATGGCGGTCCGAACGGAAACTCCCGTTCGGGAAACCGGCGTCGAAAATTTCTCACGTTCCAGCGAATACTTCGGGTGAAAATCCCGTGCGGGCCAGCTCTTCGTAAACCGTCGGACAGAACCGAAACAGTTTTCTCTGTCGCCCCGCGGTTTGCATTGGGGGTGAAGCGGCCTCCGCCCCCTCAGCCAGCGCAATCACACCCATTTTCAGAAGAAAACTTTGAAGTTTTCTTGCCGAAACAGAGCATCCCAGCATGATCTCATAGACCCGCTGAAGATCAACGATTGCAAAACTGTCGGGAAATAATTCCCGCCCAAACGGTCGCGTGCGGATGTCACGTCGGAGATTCTCGGTGACTTCTTCCACGATTTGATTGTGATCGAATGCCATCGGCGGCAGGGCGGAAAGGCTGAACCACTCGGCTTTCGCCGCGTCATCACCACCCTGCGGTGAATGGGCCGACTTCCAGACCACGGCGCGATAGACAATCGAGATGGTACGCCCCCGCGGGTCCCGGCCCGGTGTACCGTAAACGCCGGCAACCTCCAGCGCTGCCCCCCGAATACCGGTTTCCTCCTCCAGTTCACGTGCCGCGGCTGTTTCGAGAGGCTCGTCAATGTCCACAAACCCGCCCGGTAACGCCCACATCCCTGCAAACGGCGGTCGTGCCCGTTGGATGAGGAGAACCTCTGGTGATGAATGAGGGTGGTCGGCTTCGGTCTCGGGAAGCCCAAAAATAACGCAATCCACGCACACTGCGGGACGCGGGTATTCGTACGTGTAGCCCATCGAAAAAGATCACTCCGTTACTTGGGAAACGCCCGGTGTTACACCTTGCCGTTTTCTACTGCCTGGCGGAGTTCCGCCAGCTCCCGTTCGAATCCTCCCGAAAGAATCGGGAATCGGCACCAACTGCGTGGGTCAAGGTCTTCATCATCCACGTGAAACGCCGGCGCATACCGCTCGCGCTTCCACTGGTTGCGGCACCATAAACGGAAGAACCGCTCGACCCACGTGACCAGTTGCTCGGGCCCATAGTCGGGGAACTCGTGCCGCATGAGACGATAGATTTCCCGGGGCGATAATTTGTCGCGAATGGCCGCCTTCTCAATAAAATCGAGAATGGGATAGGGCATCAAATCGGCTTCGTCCGTCTGCTGTTGTTCGCTGGGACGCAATTCTGCCGTCGGCGTGAGGGCGTTGACCTTGGCGAGAGCCGGCACGGGATGCAACCCTTCAGGGCCCACCTGCTCCAGCCACTTCAACCACTGCCGCAGATAGGTC
>NZ_JACIYL010000281.1 GCF_014359955.1 Thermogutta sp.
CGCCAACAAATCGATTCCCAATTCCTTAGGGAAAAGTGGCAGATGTCCCAGCGAGTGAGCCGCATCCACCAAAATGATTGCCTCGCAGTGCCGCCGCACCAGTGTAACGATCTGCGCCAGCGGTTGCAGCGTGCCCACCACGTTGGATGCGTGGTTGACCGCCACCAGACGCGTCTCCGGGCGAAGCGCTTTTTCCAGCTCTTCGAGAATCACAAACCCCCAGGGATCGCAGGGAATGCGATCCACCTGAGCGTGATGGTACTCCTCGTAAAACCGCAGCGGCCGAAGAACAGAGTTATGGTCGGCTGCCGTCGTGACGACGTGATCGCCCGGGCGAACCACACCGCGAATCGCCATATTGAGCACGTCCGTGCCGTTAAATCCGAAGACGATGCGATGGGGATCTGACACACCCAGACACCGGGCCACTGCCCGACGCGCCTCAGCCACCACGCGGTCGGCCTCCATGGCATCCCGATAGGTGCTGCGCCCCGGCGAGCAACCGAGATTTCGCTGATAGGCATCGACCGCCTCATAAACGGCGGGTGGTTTCGGCCAGGTTGTGGCTGCATTATCCAGATAAATGCGTTTCTTTGCCATATCGTGATCCCCGGAAAGGGTTTTTGATCGATCTGCGTTAGCGCCGTATGCTTGTCCCGTCCCCCGATCCCCGTGACCCACACCAACGGACGACGACTCAGGCCGGCTGATGACGCCCGATCAGAAAACTGTCCTGTGCTGAAAATGTTCCACCGAGATGGCGATCCCGGACGGGAGCATCACGCGTCATTCCGGCGGCTGGAAGAACTCAAGCATTTCATCGATCATGTCTTCGTGGACCAGGACGATCACCGTGTCACGCGGCTTGATGCGATCGTCGGCTCCCGGAAGCATGGCAAAGCCCTCGCGGATGACCGCCGCAATGAGGCACTGTCGCGGCAAGCCAACTCGTGCAAGCACGTGCTCGGTCACCGGCGCCCCTTCCACGACCTCCAGTTCCATGACAAAGATTTTGGAGCCGGGGACGAGCGGTTTTTTCGTGACCACCACCCCGGTGGTGAGGTGGGCTTCCACCTCTCTCCGGACGACGTCGGGGGGAGTCGTGACGTGGTCCACACCGAGTTTTGTCAGAATGTAGCGGTAATCCGACCGAGCGACCACCGCCGCCACCTTCTGGGCCCCGAGTTCTTTGGCTTCCACGCACGCCAGAAGGTTGTTCTCATCGTCGCCTGTACAGGCCACAAAATAGTCGGCACTGCCCACACGCTCCTCTTCCAGTGCCGCCCGGCTTCGCACATCGCAGCAGACCACCGTTACCTCGCGGAGGTGGCTGGCCAGATACTCGCAACGCTCTCGATTGGACTCCATCAGGACCACGTTATGGCGTGGTCCTTCCAGGAGGCGGGCCAGTTGAAAGCCGGTTTCCCCACCACCCGCGATGACGACCCCTAACCGATGGGGAGTTTCCGTCTCGAACAAGGTTTTCACGACGTCCAGTTCGTCCCGCTTGCCCAAAAGCGCCACGCGATCGCCGATTTCAATCGAATCCTCCGGCCCGGCAATGAAGAGTTTGCCCTGTCGCAGGACTGTCCCCACCCGCACACCTCGCGGCAACTCGAGTTGTCGGAGCGGAACGCCCACTCCAGGGGCTTTTCCGCGGATTTCGATTTCCTGCATTTCCAGGTCCGCCACGGTGAAAATCTCAATGCTCAGCGTGCCGGCCCCGCGGACCACCCTCGCAAGGTCCAGGGCGGCCAAGCGCTCCAGGCTCACGAGTCTGTCAAGACGAAAGTGATCGCGGTAGTCGAAGGTGCTGGTATCCAGAATGTTGGGGGAATACACCCGAGCGATGGCCCGCCGCGTTCCCATTGCTTTGGCCACGCTGGCCCCCACAAGATTCACTTCGTCGGAATTGGTCACCGCCAGACACAAATCGGCGTCGGTGGCTCCCGCCTGGAAAAGGAGAACGGCGTCGGAGGCCGATCCCACAAGGGCCCGCACATCCATGGTCGCGTTGATTCGATCCACAGTCTCGCGGTCCCGATCGATCAACGTCACCCTGTGATGCGGGGAAAGGAACTCGGCAATCGAGCTACCAATGGTGCCTGCTCCCAGGATCAAAATTCGCATAGAGTTGGCCATGATTGTGCTCAAAAGACCGCCCCGGAGGTCAAATTAGCTGACAGCCTACCCCAAAACTCGGCGCCCGGAACTTGGGGCACGAAGGGATATCCAAACACTGCATTATATCGTGTTTGGAGGTTCTCAACTTCGTGGCCGCCCTGCTGCAACAGTTTTGCCCGCCGAGAACAAGCTGTGTCGCCAGACGCGATAAGCGTGCCCCTCCGATCGCCGAAGGGTCGGGCTTGTCCGGTATCTTTTTTTCCTTGCGGGAGGCCAAAACAGCGCGACCCATTGAATCCTTGCAAGAAGCCAGATGCTTCGCCCCCTAACGCCGGTACAACTGCGGCACACTGCCGGTCGGGTCCGGTGGACTGCGCGAATCAGAACTCCAGCACATCGGGGCCATTCAGGCTGCCTGGTTGTTGTCCTGCGGGATGGATCGTCCCCTGTCACTAACGGGGATAAGTCCGTGGCCGGGCTATTTGCCTCTTTTCCCGCAGGTGGGATAATGAAGGTAAACGACGTCGGGTCCCCCGGCGAATCCATCCGGGACTTCCCAGGATACGGAAAATTCGCCGCAGAGGACCAGGCCCGGACTCCCCTCCCGCAGGACTCCCTCAATGCCGCCTGTGATCTATCATTGAAAAGGGCAGAAGGAGGGGCGATACACGAGAGTCATTCCGGTCTTAAATGGCTTGTTCACACGCATGATGAAATCAAAAAACGGCGAGAAAGCCTGGTATTTGATACCCAACGACTTGCAGAGACTCCGGAACCTCTTCTCGCGAGACTCCGGCAACCGAAACGATACCAACCGGGGAGAGCCGTCACCACCGGGTGAAAAAAAAGCCAAAGAACGCCGAGGTCCCGGTGGCCCCGCTATCCTCTGGTATTTACTGATTGCCCTTGCCGTCAGCCTCCTTCTGGCCGGATTGGTCCGACCGACCATCACCGAGGAAATCCCCTATCTGGAACTTGTGCGACTCATCGAACAGGGAAGCCCCGAGCAGAACCCGAAGGCGGCCATCGTCGTCACCAAAAAAGTGGGCAACGAACTGTACCGCATCCGCTATTCGGGCCTGCGCGACCTCGTCGTCCGACCCCAGGAAGTGGTTGGCACCGTAACGCGGGAGATCCTGGATCCCCCCAGCAAACGGTCGAAGCCGGAAGAGGTTACGTTTCGCTCCTCCCGATTGGGATTTGAAAACGACAACAACGCCCTCCTTCAATTGCTCCTGGACAAAGGATTTCGCGACGTTCGGGGCGGGGAACCACCCACCTTCTGGGAGCAGTACGGCCCTCACATCATCCTGCTTCTGGTCTTCGTCCTGCTGATGCTCTTTCTCCTCCGCCGGATGGGAGGACCAGGCTCGGCGATTGCATTCGGCCGAAGCCGCAGCCGGCTCTATGCTCCTGAAGACGTCGGCGTCACGTTCAAGGACGTGGCGGGCATCGACGAAGCCGTCGAAGAAGTCAAAGAAGTCGTCGAGTTTCTCAAAAATCCGCAGAAATTCCGAGCATTGGGAGGCCGCATCCCGAAAGGGGTGTTGCTGGTGGGCCCCCCGGGAACGGGGAAAACGCTGCTGGCCAAAGCCATCGCGGGAGAGGCCGGTGTGCCCTTCTTCAGCCTTTCCGGGTCAGATTTTGTGGAAATGTTCGTCGGAGTGGGCGCCGCCCGTGTCAGGGACATGTTCCAGCAAGCACAAGCCCGCGCTCCCTGCATCGTGTTTATCGACGAACTCGATGCTTTAGGCAAGATGCGCGGGACGAGCATCGTGGGTGGACACGAGGAACGGGAACAGACCCTCAACGCCCTCCTCGTGGAGATGGACGGATTCAACTCCAACAGCGGTGTCATCGTCCTGGCGGCGACGAACCGGCCGGAGACCCTCGATCCCGCTTTGCTGCGGCCGGGAAGGTTCGACCGGCATATCCTCGTGGATCGTCCCGACGTCCGTGGACGGGAGGCCATCCTCAGGGTCCATTGCCGAAACGTGAAGCTGGATCCGTCGGTGAACATCAGCGAAATCGCCGCGTTGACCCCGGGTTTCGTAGGGGCCGACCTGGCCAATCTCGTCAATGAAGCGGCCCTCCTTGCTGCCCGCAAAAACAAAGAGGCGGTCACCATGGAAGAGTTCACGGAAGCCGTGGAGCGGGTGACGGCCGGGCTGGAAAAACGTCAGCGGGTGATGAGCGAAGAGGAAAAGCTCCGGGTGGCTTATCATGAGAGCGGCCATGCCCTGGTGGCTTATTCCCTGCCGAACACGGACCCTGTCCACAAAGTCTCCATCATCCCGCGGGGAATTGCCGGCCTAGGGTATACCCTCCAGCGTCCCGAGGGCGATCGCTATCTTTTGACGCAGAGCGAGTTGGAAGCCCGCATCCAGGTGCTCCTGGCTGGAAGTGTGGCCGAGGAACTGGTATTCCAGGACGTTTCCACGGGTGCCCAGAACGACCTGCAACGGGCCACCGATATCGCACGGAGCATGGTCACCGAGTTTGGGATGAGCCGCCTTGGAAAGCTGGCATTCCGCGATGATGTGCCCACGCACCTGGGGGTTTACAGCGATTTGGGACGGCCCCGCTGGTACAGCGAAGCGACGGCCGAGGAAATCGACCGCGAAATCCGGCGGATCATCGACGAGGCCCTTCAGCGGACCCGGCGGATCCTGGAGGTACGTCGCCCCGCCCTGGAAGCCCTGGCCCAGCGGCTCATGCAAAAGGAGGTCATCGACCAGGAAGAGCTGCGGGAAATCGTGGAAACGCACTCTCCCGGCCCGTTCGTCGTTCCCGGAACGGAAGATGTAAAACCAAAACGGCCGATGCCAACAGTGAGCGAGCGAGCAAGCAACGAGCCAGAAGCAGACAGCGGAGCGTCTTCCTGAGACAATATTTCCCGCTGGAGATGGGAAACCGCT
>NZ_JACIYL010000282.1 GCF_014359955.1 Thermogutta sp.
TTCCCGAACCATCTGGAGCGCCTCGCTGCCGTTGGCCGCCTCCCGCACGGAATAGCCGGCCCGTGTCAACCACCGTGCCAGAATCCTGCGAATGAGATCGTCGTCATCAGCCACGAGAACGTTGCGCACGCGAACTGGCGCCGCTTCTTGTGACGGTCCAACGGTGGAAATGCCGTCCGTCTGGCCGGAGGGCGCGTCCTTCGGCTCCGCAGTCAGCCGGGGAGACATGAGGCCCTCCGGCTCCAAAACACGGTTGGTTTGTGCCTCGCTCATACGATTCATCACCACAGTCTGCGTCCCCAGCAATGCACATCTTCCCTGTAACCATAGCCCAGTCCGCGAAGCACGGCACCGTTTTTCAGCCCTTGGGGAGCGTAAAATCGGGTACGGATGGAGTGGAAAAGCCGCGTGTACCGGCAAAACCGAAGAAAAGAGCTTTGCCGACCAGATCGCCCCGTGGCGGGGGGCACAGGCGCCCATTTCAGGCCGCTTTTTCCTGAGTGCGTGAAGATTCACTCCTCACCGGTGCGGTGCTCAGAATTTCGCCGGTGTCGCTGAGGTCCTCGAATCGAACGGAAACGCGCTTGGAGACCCCCGACTCTTCCATCGTGATCCCGTAAATTGTGTCCGCGCAGGTGACGGTCCGCTTGGAGTGCGTGACGATGACGAATTGTGTGAGTGAGAGAAAATCCCGCAGCACGCGGGTGAAGCGATCAATGTTGGCTTCATCCAGGGCCGCGTCCACCTCGTCGAGCACACAAAACGGGCTCGGCCGACTGCGGAAGATGGCCAAAAGTAACGCGACACAGGTGAGGCTCTTTTCTCCACCGCTGAGAAGCGAGATATTGCGGGGTTCCTTTCCGGGAGGTCGGGCGATGATTTCGATCCCACTCTCCAGGATGTCAACACCTTCCTCCAGTTCAATGCTGGCCTGGCCTCCGCCGAAGAGTTCCCGAAACAGCATGGCAAAATGTTCGCTCACCGTCTGTAAGGTGGCGGCGAAGAGACGGCGGCTGTCGGCGTTGATCCGTTCGATGATCCGCAGAAGCGCCGTTTTCGCTGAGACGAGGTCCTGATACTGGCTGGAGAGTGTGTTGTAACGTTCCTCGAGTTCGCGGAGTTCTTCCAGCGCTTCCAGGTTGACGTTACCCAAATAGTGAATTTTCCGGCGGAGATCGTCGATGGCCGCGGCGATTTCGGCACGGTCGCGGGTTTCTTCGGGCGAAACGGGCTGATCGATTTCTGCCAGAGAGATGTTGTAGTCTTCTTCGAACCGCTGAAGAAGCGTCGCCTTTTCGTGTCGGAGGGAATTGAGTTCGAGATCAATCTTGTGCCGTTGTTCCTCGGTTTCTTTAAGGCGGCGGCGCAACTCCTGAAGGCGATGCTGAAGCGACTGCCGCTGCTTGTGGACGGCTTCCCGTTCTGCCCCTGCCCGGTGCAGGGCCAGCGTGAGGCCATCTTTTGCGGAATAGAGTTCGGCCAGCATCATCTCCACAGAGAGGATTTTCCTTTGGGATTGCCGCCAGGCTGTCTCCGTTTCTGCAAAACGCACCTGGAGATCGGCCAACTCTTTCAGACGTTCCTGTGCCGCCTGTTCCTGCCGTCGCAGTTCATGGCGGAGGGCTTCCAGTCGTTCTTCGCTTTTGGCTAGTTCCACCTTAAGCGCCGTCAGCAGGCCGTGGTGTTCCTGAACATCGTTTTCCAGCCGAGATATCTCCTCTCCGAGTCGCGCCAGATCCTGCTCGATCTGGCGGGCTGCGTTTTCGCACTCGCCCTTGGTCTGGGTCGCCGCATCCCGGGATTGCCGGAGTTTCTCGCAGGCCTGATCGAGCTCGGCGAGTTCACGGTCGATGCCCTGCAAGCGATGCGTGCTTTCCTCCATCCGCCGCTGCAACTGGCGCTCCTGTTGCTCGCTTTCGCGGAGTTTGTCGGCCAGTTGGCGTCGCCGCTCGGTCAACTCGTTGAGATGTGTTTCAGCTTCCTCCCAGGTTTGCTGCGTTTCCTGGAGGTGTGCTTCCAGCTTCCCGGCGGTTTGTTCCCATTCGGCAAGCGACTGGAGCAGGCTCCGAAGTTCGCTCCGTCGGGAGATGAGGCCCGTCACCGCGCTTTTAGGTCCGGCAATCACCAGACCATCCGAAGTAACCACCTCTCCCGCCATGGTGACGAACCGACTCTGGGGGTAGCGACGTGCCAGCTCCAGCGCCGTTTCCAGGGACTCCACGAACCATACATTGCCCAGAAGAAGGCGACGAAGAGGGGCGATTTCGTCGGGCACCGCCACGAATTGTTCGGCGTTTCCCAGGACACCGGGAGCGTCGGCCAGCTCGCGGGCCACGGTTTCCTGGAGAGACGCCGTCACGGCGGCGGGTTCCAGGCGATCCAGGCAGAAGACACCGACACGCCCGGTGAGCCCCGCGTTGCCCTGCCGAAGTTGCTCCAGGAACGGGCGGCTGTCGCGGAGGACGACCCACTGGGGGGCATCGCCCAGCGCTGCGTCGACGAGGAACGCCACCTGGAGTTCCACCTGAAACAGATCGGCAACCAGCCCGCAAAGTGAGGCCGCTGCCCCATTACCGCTTTCGCGCATTCGCTGCAGGAAGTCCTTGACGCCGCTATCGATGCCTTCCAGACGTTCCTCCCATTCCTGGAGCAGTCGGGCACGTTCCCGGGCCGCCGTGCGTCGTTCCTGCAGCTCGGCCAGTTCCGACTGCACTCGCAGGTAGTCTTCACGGCAGCGGTCCCGGCGTTCGGTGGCCAGGTGGATGCTGTGCTGGATATTCTCCAAGTCTTGGAGCGCGTTCTCATGCCGACCGCGGAGGGCCTCGCGTTCCTGGCTAAGGTCGGTCATGACCTGCTGCAATCGCTCGCGCTCCTGTTGCAACCGTTGAATCGCCGCCGCATGGACCTGCAACTGACCTTCGTGCTGTCGGGCTTCGGCATCTGCCGCGAGGGATTTTTGGAGTAAGTCCCAGTGCCGTGCGCGGAGTTCCTCGTACTCCGTTCGGCGCCGGTCGAGAACTTCGAGACGCTCGGTGAGGAGGCGTTCGCCCTCAGCGATCTGGCGGACGAGGTCGCGGTACTGCGAGTCTGCCGCCGCGAGCGCTTCCGCCAGCGTGTGCCGCTGTGTCTGGACGTCTTCGGCGCGGAGCGTCAAACCCGCCAGGGATTTTCGGAGGCGTGTCAATTCCCGTTCCAGTTCGTGGGATCGGCTGTGCTCGTGTTCCAGTTCGGTTTCCGCCGCGGCGATTTGTTCGCGGTTGTCGGAAAGGGCCTTCTGCAGAGAGGAGAGTTGTTCGTCGCACCGAGTTTGCAGGCCTTCCGCGGTGGCGAGCTCCTGTTCCAGGTGTTCGCACTGGGCGGAAAGCTCAGCGTGAAGCCCAGCCAGGCGGTTCTCTTCCTCTTCCAGTCGAGCAAGTTCCTGGTTGAATTTTTGCCAATCGAGTCTTGCCAGATGGATCCGCAGAGAGCGAAGTTCCTCGGCGTATTTCTGATAGCGCTGGGCCTTTCCTGCCTGGGAGCGGACCACGCGGAGGCGGCTTTCCACTTCTTCCACGATGTCGCGAAGGCGGACGAGATTCTGTTCCAGGCGTTCCAGCCGCCGCTGGGCTTCGAGCTTGCGACTTTTGAATCGGCTGATACCGGCGGCCTCTTCGAACACGGCGCGCCGCTCCAGCGGTGTGGCCTGCAGAAGCTGGTCGATCTTGCCCTGCTCAATGACCGAGTAGGCCTGCGTCGCCAGTCCAGTTCCGGCCAGCAAATCGCGAATATCCCGCAGTCGGCAGGGCTGCCGATTGATGAGATACTCGCTCTCCCCGCTCCGATAGAGTCGGCGCGTGATATGGACTTCGGGCGTATCGATGGGCAGGATACCGCGGGAGTTATCGAGGGTGATGGTGATCTCCGCAAAATTGAGGGGCCGCCGCGTTGCCGACCCGTTAAAGATGACGTCCGTCATCTCCTTTCCGCGGAGATTCTTGACGCTTTGCTCGCCCAGGACCCACTTGATGGCGTCCACGACATTGGACTTTCCGGAGCCATTTGGCCCGACAATGGCAGTGATCCCCGGACGGAATTCAAACCGGGTCCGGTCGGCAAAACTTTTAAAACCCACTATTTCCAACGCTTTGAGCATATCTCCCAGATTCTCACGCCAATCAGGATTCGCGGGGAGAGGCACGCCGTTTGGGGGACCTGCCATACGGGTCGCGAGTCAGTTCGGGCTATCTTCCCCAGGATACCTGATTCCACCAATCAGGACGAGGTCGTTTTTTGGATGGAGGCACAAAAGACCCGCCGGCAGGGCGGCGGTTGCGCGATGACAGCTCCTGCCAGATGGAAATCTGCATGTCCTGTAGGGGATGTGCTGGTCCCCGGCCTCTTCCAACCGCAGAACGTCCCGCAGAGAGGGCTTTTCTGCTGATTTTTGATCCGCTTTAAAGACGAAACATTTCGTTGATAGTGTCAAAATTCTTGTGTCGAGGATTTAAACGTGGTTGCCCTTCAGCTTGTGCTTGCCTTCACATTCCTGGCCGTGGCCGCCTTTGCAGGACTCGTCTCCGTCCGCAATTGATTGGGGGACGGTCACACCTCGGTTTTCCACAGGCCGTGGAGATTGCAGTATGCCCGAATGGTGGCCGGGCCTTTTGTCGCGGGCAGTTTGACCTCGGGTTGCTGCCCGGGCTGAAGTTCCACCCGGCAGACGGCCTCATCGGTGACCACCTCCACCCATTCGATGAGATGTTCCGCGGTCATGGGGTGCGGCACGCTGCCGACCTTGACATGGAAAGAGGACCCCTCTCGGGTGGCGACGGGCACATGTTTTTCTTTGGAGGCATCGACTGTATTTTCCACCAGATGCTTCATGGGCATTTCACAGCAGGTGAGCGTGCCGCGGCCGGCGTCCACCACTTCCACAACACGGCCGCATTCCTCGCATCGGTACAGGTGATGTTTGTCACTCATATCCGACCTCCTCCCAATGACGGACCAAAACACGGGATGTGATACCAATG
>NZ_JACIYL010000283.1 GCF_014359955.1 Thermogutta sp.
TGGTGTGTGATGCCTGCGCAAAATTGCTCCGCGAGCGAAAAGCCGCGTGATCGACACGTCTGACGGCCTCGCTCTTCTTCGGCCACGCTCTCACCGCAACGAAATCGAGGCGATGAATCTCACGTTTTTAAACTGCATCCCAGACTTGAGGTCTGCGTCAGGAACTTGGCTGCTTCTGTTTGAAATGGCCGGTTGTGTACGTGTCGGGAGAGCGCCGCCGGCGGAATGCGGGGGCTCATCGAGGGTTCTCGCACCAGTAAGAGCACCCGGTTTCGTTGGTGCATATCCACACATAGCGCGTCCGGCCGCCGATCTGACGTGTGCCGATCCGCATGGAGCTCCCGCAGCGTCGGCAGAAGACGGGTGGGCCCGGCGTTTCCCCCTTCTCCACGGCACTCTGACATCTGGTGCACATTTCGGCGTCGGGAAACACGGCCAGTCGCGCTGGTGGGATGACATTCCCACACGCCATACAGCGCTTTTGTTCCGACCAGTCGCCGACGTCATGCTGAACCGTAACCTGCAGCGGCACCGCGCCGCATTGGCGACAGGGGGTTTGTGGCAGAAGGTTGGGGACCAATTCGTCCAGCAGCGCTTCGTCGGTCTGGACACCGGCGCGGAGCTTCTTGTGGGCCTGGAGCCTCCGTTCTGCCTCATGGCGAGACAGAATTTCGGTGTGTCCACAATGCCGACAGTGCAGCCGGTAGAAGAAAATGGCCATTGTGTCCGGTTATCAAAGCACGGTTTGGAAAAAACTCTTGTTACCTGTCAAAAATCCCGGGCCAAAGTGAGCGACTCCCATTGATCTCTCTGGAGTGGAATCCCCAGCCCCGGTTCTTCGGGAACAGTCCACATGCCGTTTTTCACAGCGAACGGGTGGATGATGTTGCCGTCCTCAGAATATTGCCATGCGCTGTGAGCATGCACGAGGGGAGGTAGTGCTGCTCCCAGGTGGAGCGCTGCTGCCAGACCGATCCCCAGCGACGGCGGCATTGCCAGGGAGACGTCGAGTTGTGCCGCGTGGACGACAGCGACGGCGTCGCGGACGGCCAGTGGCCCGCCCAGTTCGTAAATGTCCAGGATCAGGTGCCGAGCGGCCCCGCAGTGGCATACCGCCCATACGTCCCGCTGCGATTTCAATCCCCGACGGATGGCGAGGGGGACCGGCGATTCTTGCTGGAGCCGCCGGTAGGTCTGCCAGTAATTCGTGGCCAGAGGATCAATGAGACAGTGAATCCCCAGGGACTCCATCTGAAGGCAAAGGTGCACAGCGGCGGTGAAGTCAAACTTCCGGCGGGCGTCCACGCGGATCTGAATCGCTTCTCCGAACTGATCGCGAATGGCGCGAAGTACTTCGATATCCCGGGCGATTTGCCCACTCGTGCCGAGGATCCAGCAGGTGACCCCCTTGTCGTACATTCTCTGAACCTGGCTGAGGATTTCTTCGTCATCCGTGTCCCCCACGAACTGCCCCACCGGCACCTGGTGGCGATAAAATCCGCCCCAGAACCGGGCGACGGGTTGTCCCAGGGTCTTTCCCGCGGCGTCACAGCAGGCGATTTCGATCGCTGCACGCAGAGGGGGGGTTAGCACGTCCAACTCGGCAAGCTCGGCGATGTCCAGGATGTTCCTCCCCGCCAGGGTTGGAAGGAGCTGCTCCCGTCGCCGAGCCAGTTCGCTCACTCGCCAGGGCAGAGGTGCTTCGCCCCAACCATCCACGCCATCGTCAGTTTGCACGCGGACCAGCACGAGCCGATCCGACATGCCCTGACTCAGGGGATCCAATTTGGTCAGAAGAAATTCGATGTCGCACAGCCGCATGGTCCGGCGGCACCTCTCCCTCGACGATTTACCCTACGATTCGCCCGCGATCCTTGACATCGGCCTCTCCCTTGAGGACACTAGCCAAGATAGCACAGCTGGATTATTTTTTCGAGTGTGTGTTGCCACCCTGGAAATGGGGTGGGCAGCGGTAAGCTGCGCTTATATGCTACTTTGCTACATGACGAGGGTTTGAAAGCGGGGTCAGCGAACCGCTCCTGAGTCGGCAAGCGTAGAAGAAGCACACTGACGGAAGTCAGTCACCCCGCTGGAGACGTTGGTATGTCCCACCTGAATGACGAGGAGGCTTGTTCATGCGACATTTCGCGCTCACGATTGGTGCTGCAATTGGTTTTTTCGTCGTGAATATTGGGATGACGGCCTGTGCCGGAGATATTCCCCCAGCGCCAAAAGCATCGACCTATGCGCCAGCTGCCGACCTCGTGAAGGCAGTGGATGATTACATCGACGGCATCGCCGAGATCCTCGAGTCTGAGGAAGATTTCAAAGATTTGCAGTCGAAGGTCGTTAAGGACGCAGAAACAGTTGCCGTCCTTGCCCTGGTGCTGGGGCTTCACGATGAGAATACGCCCTATAAGGCCGCCGCGCCGGCGCTGATCAAGGCTGCTCGGGAACTTTCTGCTGCCGCTGCCAAGGACTACGCGTCGGCCAAGAAAGCCCTGGCGGCGCTCCAGGCGGCCAAGTCCGCGGCCGGGGATCCGAATAGCCTGAAGTGGGAAAAGGTGGCTTCCCTGAAAGAGCTGATGGAGCAGGTGCCCCTTGTGAACTCCCGGCTTAAACGCAACATGCGGCGGTTCGAACGGCAGGCGGACGTTATCGCGGTGGATTCTGCTGTGATCGCTGCGATCGCCCAGGGAAGTATGGCAAATCTGGATGAAACCAGCAAGCCCGAGAACGCGGAGCAGTGGTTCCAGTTCTGTGCCGCCATGCGGGATGCAGCGGCTCAACTCAATAAAGCCGCGAAGTCCAAGGACACGGCGGGAGCCGAAAAAGCCGTGGCTGCTCTCGCCAAGACGTGCGACGACTGTCACGCGGTCTTCCATCCGGAAGCGCTCGGCAAAACAGAATAGTGTGAATCCCTGCTGGGATGACGTGCGGCTCAGGGCCGCGGTCATCGGAAATTTTCTCTGCACTGGAGGAAGTTTTCAGACCGATTTCCAGCCTTTCAATTGCGGTGAGCAGCGACAGGCGGTCGAGAACATCGGCCGCCTGTTTTTATTCTCCCCTCGCCCGACCTCCGAAAGGGACAATTCGTGAATTGCCCCGACCACCAGTGCTGACCGTGACCATCGCGGAGGCGTTGTTAAAAGACGGCCAGCCAGTTTCCCCAGGGTACCGTCCAAAAAAATCGTGGTTTTTTATTTTCCGTATGCCAAGATGCATCCATGGGGGTGAACGTCGGCCGGTGGCGCGTTGACGGGCAAGTGCGGACGGAGTAATTTCGGGTTATCGTTCTTTCTGGGTATACCCTTTGTTTCTTGCGACAGGGTTGCCGTGCATGTTTCAATTGCGATCCTTCCTCCTGTGCGTTACTGCCTTCATCTGTGGCTGGGTGATGATGGGCCTCGAGATACTCGGTGGGCGGATCCTTTCCCCAGACTTCGGAAGCGGCGTTTTTGTATGGGGAAGCGTCATCGGCGTCTTTTTGCTGTCGCTGAGCACCGGCTACTTGATTGGCGGCTGGGCTTCCTCTCGATGGCCGTTTCTCGCGGTCCTCGCCGGGGTGATCCTGGCCGCTGCTCTAAGCATTGTCCCTGTGGCGCTGTGGTATCCTGAAATCAGCGGCTGGTTTGCATCCCTGGAGTGGAATGAGCGCTACGGAGCACTGGCCGCCGCGGCAGCGTTGTTTTTCCTGCCCAGTACCCTGTTGGGGATGGTTTCCCCCTACTGCATCCGCCTGTTGACCACAAGTGTGGAGAAATCCGGCGCGAGTGCCGGAACGCTCTATGCCATTTCCACCGTGGGGAGTTTTCTCGGATGCATCCACACGGCGTTTTATCTCATTTTGAGTTTAGGGATCCGGCACTGTCTGTTCGTGGGAGCCGGGGTGCTCGCGGGTTTGGGGCTCCTTCTGGCTGTGGTTTCACTCGTGGGTTCACGATACGGGAACGGCGTCTCTGGCTCGGGGCGAGCGTTTTCAGCTACACGCGGTGAGCTGCCGGAATTGGTCAACAAATAGAATGGGAAGAGACCTTTGCTCAGGAAAGTGGATGGCCGTCACGGTTGATCCGGCCATCATCGATATCAGGCCATGATTTTTGGGGCGAGTGGGTTATCCATTGAGATGCAAAAAATTCGGCGATGACAGCACGAAATCATTTGGTCGGAAAAAGGTCCGAAAAATCTCAGGAGACTCATCAGGTGGGTTGCCCTGACAATAAAAAACGGTGTGTGGGAACGCCGATGCTGCGTGTGGCAGGCCATCATCTGATTGTTGCTGTGAGCCTGATTGTAGGGACGCTGGGATTTTTGCTACCTTCTCAGCCCGTTTCCACGCAGGAACTGAGCCGCGTTCTTTTCGAAAAGGAGTCTCTCTACCACTATGTGCGAGTGGTGGAGGAAGGCAATATTCGTCGCCTTCAGTTCCGGCGATCCGGGATCGATTTTGAAGAATCTGCCATCAACATCCGGAATCCTCTCGATTTCCCTCTCCATTACTACAAACTCATGATGGCGGGGTTTATTCACTGCCCCAATCCGCAGCGCATTCTCTTTGTAGGATTGGGCGGGGGAACACTCGTCCGGGCGATCCGACATTACTATCCCACCGTCCAGATTGATGTGATCGAGCTGGATCCCGTGGTCGTGGAAGTTGCCCGGGCGTATTTCGGATTCCAGGAAGATAGCCGGATGAAAGTGTACATTCGCGATGCGCGGGTGCAGATGAACCGCCTGGCAAGAGATGGCGTCCGCTATGACATGATCTTCCTCGACGCTTTTCGGGGCGGCTACATTCCGTACCACCTCACGACCCAGGAGTTCATGGAGCTGGTGGCCAAACTCCTGGAGGACGACGGCGTGGTTGTGAGCAACCTTCAGCCCGGTTTTGCCTCGTATCATTATCAGCGGCGGACGATCGCGCGGGTGTTTCCCTCGGAATGGTCCTACGGCCGGTATGGAAACGTGATTGTCGTGGCCAGCAAAAAACGCCAAAATTTACCACGC
>NZ_JACIYL010000284.1 GCF_014359955.1 Thermogutta sp.
AACTGCTCCTACAAGACTTTCACCGTTTGGCCTTTCACGGCACCAAACGAAAACTGGGGATGAGTCAGACCGGGCGACAAACGAGGCGGTCGTGTTCAAATCAAGTCAGAGCCACGACCTGATCACCAAGATTCCACGACCCGCAGGAATCGGCCGCCGCTCTCGTACCAACCGTGCTGCGTGAATTGCGTCCAGAGGAGTTCCAAAAGGAGTGACGCCCGTTGCCCCGCGTTCTCCAGGGTTACGCAGGCGATTCGGCTGGGCAGGGGCCGCGGATGATAGAAGCCAAGCCCAGTCTCCGACAAATGTTTCCCCACCACCACGAGCGCAGGCCCCTGCCGGGATTCACCGTCTCCGGTCATCGGCTGAACCTGGACGAGATAGGGGAACGGAAAACGCGGTGACTGTCGCCGCTCGTTTTCATACGGTTCGGGATAGATCGTCGCCAGGACGCGGCGGACAGCGGCCTGTACCGACCCGCCGGATGACTGCGACGACAAAGGTTGCCAGTAATTGGCTGGTGACGTGACGTCAGCAAGGCTCATCACTCACTTTCCTCCCAGTAAGCCGATGCTTGAGTTTGTGGTGGCCGGGTTTACATCCCGGGCGTCAGCCGGGAATCAGGGCCGTCCGTTCCCCGCGCACTGGGCCCCGTTTTTCGCTCTTTCGTCCGTGCCACCTCGGCAACCGACAATTTTTCCAGCTGATTTAGAGTCCGTGCGCGCTATCAGACAGCAGTTCTCTCCGACAAAATTAAAGGTGTTACCTTAATCACCTCAGAAGAAGCCATTTCTGGCAAATCTGGTGGCCTGCCGTATCCCCTTCAATCCCGGCGTCAGCGTTCCTCTCAGAAGAGATACTTGTCAAGGTTCCCAACGGCCGGCCATCACCTGAGCCCGGCGACACCTCGTCAGGGCGTCAAGACAACCCTAGGTTACGAATGAAAGCTTGTCAAGGGACAAAATCGCGATGGGACAACCAGCGGGGTTTTCGGGAGGTAATGGAACTCGCATTCTGCAAAAGGTCCATCTTTTGCGAGAATCTTAGCACCTATCCGAAGACGTCAAAACCGGCTCCAAGTCCTGGTTGCCGCCTGGTTTTCGGATAGTCTCTAAAGCCTTCGTAAAAAAGCAGGGATAAATCGCCGCACTCCATGGAGTGCGGGGCTTTAGCCCCGCTTTCCCCGCGGGACTTTAGTCCCCCGGGGAAAGGCAATGGAGGATCCAACGTCAAACGGCGGACGTGACAGGCACGTCCCTCCGAGAAAAACGGACCCGACAAGCGGGTCCCTCCAAAGATATCCTTCATCGTCTGGATTGGCGGGTCGCGTTCCACCCTAACCGATTAACCGATTGCCCGATTCCATCTGGCCTGACGGCCGACGTGGAAGTCGGCCCTCCATTGGCTACGGCAAGGTGGTGAAGGCTCGGAACCTACCGAAAACGTTAAAATTGGCCCAATTCCCTGTTGCCGCCTGGTCTTCGGATAGTCTCTTACTCTGATCGCGGTCCAGGTCGGCCTGGTCTCTTCGATGCGCTTTTTGGCCGCGCTGATTGCGAGGCGGTGGAGCGCCGTGTGGTTGCACGCCGTTTCGATCGACAGACGAAAGGTTTTTTCCGAGTTGGTGAAACGGTGCCCAAAACAGGGCGGCGGTTCGCCGGGATTGAAAACGTTCGCCTTTGATGCGTGCGCACGGGCGTGGCAGCCGCCCTCCGCGCGGACACAATGATTAGCGAAAAATAGCGAAAACAGAGAAAAACTACTCCCACAAACTCGACGTACAATTAGATAAGCGAATCAGCGGCTGACGCACGAGGCGCCACACCCGAATTTGTTGACAAAAACGAACCAGCCGCGAAAGACCGATTACTCAGCGAATCATGTAAAGCTTCGACACCACTTACATTTTGTGTCACTTTCGCCGAATTCTTAAATTGGCTATCTTGAACTACGAGGGTGGGCATTCGTTTCTCTTTGGAATGCTTCCGGTACAAGAGGAGAAAGTCGTCTCCGCGAGGACGGGGACGGGGTTCTGGGAGACAAGGTAGGAGCTGACCGTGAGTATCGAAAACCTGCACAAGATCTTCAATCCTCATCGCGTGGCGGTTATCGGCGCTAGCGATACCCCCACCAGTGTCGGTTACACGGTCCTGCGGAATCTGGTTGGGTCCGGGTTCCGCGGGGTGGTTTACCCGGTCAATCCCAAGCGGGAGGCCGTCCAGGGCATTCACGCCTACAAAGACGTGGCCAGTTTGCCGAATCCGCCGGATCTGGCCGTCATCTGTACTCCGGCGAAAACCGTGCCCGGCCTGATCCGCGAGCTGGGAATGGCCGGCACAAAAGGGATTGTCATCATTTCGGCTGGTTTTCGGGAAGTTGGGGAGGAAGGCCGCAAACTGGAGAACCAAGTGCTCGAAGAGCAGGCCAAATTCCCCGGCATGCGGATCATCGGACCGAACTGTCTGGGGATCATTGTCCCAGGCATTTCCCTTAACGCGAGTTTTGCAGCAGCAACTCCTCCCAAGGGACACATCGGGTTTATTTCCCAATCGGGTGCGCTGTGCACCTCGGTGCTGGACTGGGCCATCGATCAGGGCATTGGCTTTTCCTACTTCGTGTCGGTCGGCAACATGATCGACGTCACAATTGCCGATCTGATCGACTATTTTGGGTCGCAAACAGAGACCCAGTCCATCATTCTGTACATCGAGTCGATCACAGAAGCCCGGGAGTTCATGTCGGCAGCCCGAGCATTCGCCCGCACGAAGCCGATTGTGGCCTTCAAATCGGGCCGCTTCGCCGAATCAGCAGCGGCCGCGGCTTCGCACACCGGGGCGATGGCGGGTGTCGATGCGGTGTACGAAGCGGCGTTCCAGAGGGCGGGAATCGAGCGGATCTTCCAGATCGAAGACATGTTCGACTGTGCCGAGCTTCTCGCCCGACAGCAGCCGCCCAAGGGCGATCGTGTGGCCATCGTCACCAATGCCGGTGGTCCGGGCGTCATGACGACCGACGCCCTCATTGCGCTGGGTGGTCATCTGGCGGAACTCTCCGAGGAAACGATGCAGAAGCTCAACGAGTTTCTGCCGCCCTTCTGGTCGCACAACAACCCGGTGGATGTGCTGGGAGACGCACCGCCGGAACGTTACGCCAAGGCGATCGACGTCGTGGCAGCCGATCCCAATGTCGACGCCGTATTTGTGATTCTCACACCCCAGGCGATGACCGATTCGACCGGCACAGCCCGCGCAGTCGCAGAAATCGCAAAAAAACACAAAAAGCCGATTCTCGGCGCGTGGATGGGTGGGCGCACCGTCGCCGAGGGAATGCAGGTACTCAGTGAAAACAACATCCCCTGCTACACAACTCCCGAAAAGGCGGTTCGCGCGTTCATGCACCTGGTGTCCTATGCGCGGAATCTTTCGCTGCTCCACGAGACGCCTCGGGACATCCCGGTGTCATTCTCCTTCGACCGCCAGCGCCTGCGCGGCGTTTTCGAAAGCCTGCTGACCGAGGGTGCGGAAATCCTGACGGAAAGCGTGTCCAAGGCCTTCCTGGAAGCCTACGGTATTCCCGTCACCAAGCCCTACCTGGCACGGACGGCGGATCAGGCCGTGGAAATCGCCAAGCGGATCGGCTTCCCGGTCGTGATGAAAATTCACTCGCCGCAGATTACCCACAAGACCGACGTGGGCGGCGTGCTTCTCAATATCGCCAACGAGCAGGCCGTCCGCGAGGGCTTCGAAAAGCTGGTGCGGCGCGCCCAGGAAAAGCGGCCGGATGCGCAGATCCTCGGCTGCACCGTCCAGCAGATGGTGAGCTACCCCAACAGTTTCGAGCTCATCATCGGAACGAAGCGGGATCCCGTGTTCGGATCGGTGATCATGGTGGGAATGGGGGGTGTGGCGGCCGAGGTGTTCCGCGACTACGCTCTCGCCCTTCCCCCGCTGAATGAAACGCTTGCCCGACGCGCCCTGGAATCCCTCAAATCGTGGCCATTGCTCCGCGGTTATCGCGGACGGCCGGGCGTCAATATCGACAAGCTCATCGAAGTGCTCATGCGGTTCTCCTACCTGGTGGCAGACTATCCGGAAATCAAGGAGCTGGACGTCAATCCGCTCCTTGTCACACCGGAAGATGTGATCGCCCTCGACGCCCGGGTCGTCGTGGATCGCGATATCCTGGCCCACGGCGTCCGGCCGTATGCCCATCTCGCAATTCGGCCTTATCCGGAGGAATTTGTCACGGAGCGAAAGCTCAAGGACGGGACGCGGGTCATCCTTCGCCCCATCAAGCCGGAAGACGAACCGATGTGGCACGAGCTTCTGGCGAGCTGCTCCACGCAATCCATCTGGTTCCGCTTCAGCTATCTGTTCAAACAGACCACGCACGAGATGGCCGCCCGATATTGCTTCATTGACTACGACCGGGAAATGGCCATCGTGGCGGAAGTGGAAGAGGATGGCCAGCGGAAACTCATCGGAGTGGGCCGGCTCGTCGCCGATGCCAACCACGAAGTCGCGGAATATGCGGTCCTTGTGGCCGATCGCTGGCACGGACGCGGACTGGGCGGTTTGCTCACCGATTACTGCCTGGAAGTGGCCAAGCGGTGGGGGATCAAGAAAGTTGTTGCCGAAACATCCAAGGACAACGCGCGGATGCTGGCCACTTTCCGAAACCGTGGCTTTGAATTCAACGAAAAGGCCGACCAGGACGTTGTTCTGGTGACCAAGACACTGGCCTGACACGCAGCTTCGCGTCGTTCCACGTGTGAGTTTCCCCACGCTTCCCAAACCGGGAAGCGTTTTTTTACAGAAAACGAGCAACCATTTACCACGGCCGGAGAATCCAGCTTTCGGGGAAGAGCTTGCTGACCAGCCAGTAGCCGATCGCCAGGCCGAGAAGCCCCGAGACAACAAATCCCACAATCCCGATAAGGGCACGGGGGAGCGTGATCCCGAACCCCAGCCGGACGCGATCGCCAGCCAGTCTCGATCGCACGCCCG
>NZ_JACIYL010000285.1 GCF_014359955.1 Thermogutta sp.
CTGGGGTAGGGGCCATTCATGAATCGCCTCTACCGGTGCCAGGGCCGGGATGGAATCCGCGTTTATTGGAGGGCCCGGTGCCACCCGGGCCGACGGACGCCGTAGGAGGCGTTCCTCCATTGCGCGGATTGGAGGGCCGGGTTCCATCCCGACCGGTTACTCAGGTTCCGTCTGGGCCAACGGGAAGGTTGTGAAGGCTAAAGCCCTCACCAAAAAGCGGCGATCAATCGCCGCACCCCATGGAATACGGGGCTTTAGCCCTGCTTGCGGCACGGGACTTCAGTCCCCGGGGAAAGGGCATTGATAAGCCTTGCCCTTGCCGAAAGACGAATCGCCATTGACGGGCGGGACCAGGGGGAGTATATCCGGCGCGGTTGGGTGGGTATCCCGGCCGAGAGGGATCTTCCTGTCGTTTATGGATGGCCCCGTGCCGATGCAACGGAGTGGCGTGCGAGTGCTGCTGGCAGTGCTGCTGGTCGCGGTGTGTGCGACCTCGGTGGGCTGCGCGCTGCGGCGTTTCGAGCGACGAGGCCTTCTCCCCCGACACGGACTGATCGCCCGGCCGGGGTGGTTTCGGCCGCAACCGGTCCCGCTGGGAGAGCGGACCCGCCAGTTCCTCCGGCAGCACGATCTGGAAAATTCGCTTGACGATCCCCCGCGGACGTTGCTGGAGAAAGTGCAGGCGGTGGTGGACCGTGAGCCCACTCTGGAAGGATTGTACGCGTATGCGGAGGTCAGTTTCGCTCTGGCGCGTCGGCTGGAGCGGACGGAGCCTCGGTTGGCGCTCGATCTATATGGGGGCACCGTGCTGCGGGCTTATCAGTACCTTTTTGATCCCCGCTTTGATTCCACGCGGAATCCGTATGACCCCCATTTTCGCGGCGCCTGTGACCTGTACAACGCGGCTCTCGAATCCGCCCTGCGGATCGTCTGCAAGGGGGAACAGCTTCGGCCGGGAACGGAGTTCCACGTCCGCACCGCCGATGCCGTGTGGAGGCTCAAATGCATCATCTGTGACGATCGCTGGCGGCCCGAAGATTTCGGCCATTTCGAATTCGTGTCGGATTATCGGATTATCGGCCTGCGGAATCATCACGTCAGTTACGGGCTGGGGGTGCCACTCATCGCGGTGCGAAAGAGTTACTCCGGAGAGCCGCCTGCCGCCCGGTATTATCCGCCTGACCTGAGCTTCCCGGTCACCGTCTTTCTGCGACCGGAGTTTCCCAATTTCGCTGTCTCGCAAAAATCATCCGGAGGAGAGCAACATTATGAGGCCCAGCTGGAGTTGTATGATCCGGTGGCCACCAGTGACGTCAGCGTGGATGGAAAACAGGTCCCGTTGCAGGCCGATCTGACAACGCCGCTGGCGGCGTTTCTCTCCAATCCCGCCTTCGGACCGTCGCTGGCGACGGTGGGGCTGCTTCGACCGGAAAGGCTTCTCACGCTGCAACCAGGACGGGACAAGCCCCTGACAGGACTGTACATGGTCCAGCCCTATGAACCGCAGAAGATTCCGGTCGTTTTCATTCACGGCTGGTGGTCCAGTCCCATGACCTGGATGCAGATGTTCAATGATCTCCGCAGTGTCCCAGAAATCCGACATAATTATCAGTTCTGGTTCTATTTGTATTCCACGGGACAGCCCTTCTGGATTTCTGCTGCCCAGTTCCGGCGTGAACTTCGCGAATTGCGGCAGACGATCGATCCCCAGCACGTGCAGCCGGCGCTGGACCAGATGATCCTCGTCGGTCACAGTATGGGTGGGCTGATTGCCGAAATGCAGGTGATTGAAAGTGGCGAGGAGTTCTGGCGGCTGGTCAGTGATCACCCATTCTCCGAAGTCCGCGCAGATCCGGAGACCCTCACCGAACTGCGCGAGATATTCTTCTTCCATCCCAACCCTTCCGTTCGCCGCATCATAACACTGGCCACTCCCCATTGGGGATCCCACTTTTCCAACGGGATGACGCAGCGCCTCGCCGCTCAGCTGATCCGGGTTCCGCAACAGTTGCTGCAAACGCAGGAACGATTTTTCCGGGAGAACGCTGACCTGCTCATTCCCGATAATCTTCTCAAAATCACCGACAGCGTGGACGCGCTGTCGCCGGAGTGTCCCATTTTCCCGGTGCTCAACAATGCACCCCGGGCCTCCTGGGTCCTCCATCACAACATCTTGGGGGTCTCTCTGGATGGCGGGTTATGGGGCCGTATGACGGGCACCACGGACGGTGTTCTCTCCTGGGAAAGTGCCCATTCTGACCGCGCGAATTCCGAGCTGGCCGTTCCCGCGGAACACACAACGATCCACACCCACCCCCTTGCCATTCTGGAAGTGGAGCGGATTCTTCTGGAGCATCTGGAGGAAGTGCGTCGGGAAGAGCGGCTCATGCAAACGCGAGAAGCACGAGAGGACCTGGTGCCGACACCGGCCCCTGTCCGCCTGCCTCCGGTCGATCCACCGGCTGCGCCCCCGGAACCACCCCGGCGGTTCCCGTTGTTGCGACTTTCCGAGGAAACAACTCCCGGTTATTCAGCACCGATGAGATAGACCACCAATCGCTTTGGGCCGTGCACTCCGAGGATGAGAATCTTTTCGATATCCGCGGTGCGGCTGGGGCCCGTGATGATCACGCATTCCCCGCGACTTTCGGGCTGACGGGCCACCCCCGTGATCCGGTCCCAGGCAGCCGGTAAGTGCTCGCAGAGTCGATCCACGGTGGCCACGATGACACACGCGGGGGGAAGATAACAGGCCAGTCGCTCGCCAGGATTGCGACAGACAACCACGGCCGATCCGGTGTCGGCAAGGAGACATTCGGCTTCCAGGATGCTGACGGGAATGGGTTCCAGATCGCGCGGCACGGGAGTGTCTGGGATAGCGGTGGGTTGAAGCCCCGTGGCACTATTGGCGAGTTGCCACGCGAGGGGCCGATCCATCACCAGGGCTTCGCGCCAGCCTGACTTGTCCACAAGGATTTGAAAATCTTCCTGGACACTCGACCAGTCACGGTGGAGCAGCGGCTCGCCGTGCACGGCACGCAATTCCTCGGCAAAGCGGCGAGCGAGATCCGCTGGTGGGGTCTGAGTGCGCGGCCAGACCTCGGGAACGGGTGGCGGATTCTCATCCGTAACACTTCCGAGGTTTTTTCGGATTCGATCCAGAATGACTTCTCGTGCGCCCATCGTGCCTGTGTCCTCGCGGATGATTGTTTCAGCTTCGACGTGTCAGACCTGCCGAATGCGAGAGAGACCTCGCCACACCTTGATGTGAAAATCCTTTGAACTTGTTCCCGCTACGAGCTTGTCACAGCGCTGGAGTGCCGTGGCTCGGTCACCGTCGTACTGGCTGCTGCCTGGTGATACCGCTCTTTGTGTCGCCGCCACCACGCGCGAAAACTGCGGGGCGGAACGGTGGGCAAATCCCGGGCGCGGGTCCACGCGCCCAGAGGTCCCGGCCGGAACGGCAGAAACCGGGCCAGACGCACCCCCAGCCGAACGCATCCCATGGCCAGCCGGTACAGCAGCGGGTGGGACATCGCCCAGGCCCAGGCCCGCCAGATCAGCCGTTCAAACGGCGATCGGACGGGAGACCGCGTGTTCACCGCCCGATGGCGCAGGTGAACCAGTTGATGGGGAATATCGATTTTCACGGGGCAGACTTCTCCGCACGCCCCACACAGGGACGAGGCAAAGGGCAGTTTTCCGGCCTCCTCAAATCCCACAAGGTGCGGCGTGAGGATGGACCCAATCGGACCGGGATACACCCAACCGTAGGCCCAACCACCAACGCGACGGTAAACCGGGCAGGTATTCAGGCAGGCCCCGCAACGGATGCAAAAGAGGCTGCTGCGGGCGGCAGGGTCCGCCAGCACATTGGAGCGGCCGTTGTCGATGATGATGACATACATCTTCCGGCCGGGTGATGGGCCGAGCAACACGTGCGTGTAGGTTGTCAGTTTCTGCCCGGTGCCACTCCGCGCAAGCAAATTGAGGAACAGCGGCAGATAGTCGATGCTGGGGATAACTTTCTCGATTCCCATCAGCACGACATGCACGGGTGGGGCCGCCATTGACAGACCGGCGTTCCCCTCGTTCTCAATGACGCAGATTGCCCCGACATCGGCCAGGGCAAAATTGCATCCGGAAATCCCCATGTCCGCGCGGAGGTATTCCTGCCGAAGATGCCGCCGCGCAATATCGGTGAGTTTTTCATGTTCGGTGGTGAAGGGTTCGCCAAGCTTTTCGGCGAAGAGGCGCCCCACATCGGTGGCCGAAAGGTGAAGGGCGGGCGTCACAATATGGGTCGGCCGCTGGCCTGCCAGTTGCACGAGGAACTCACCCAGATCCGTTTCCAAAGCCTTGACGCCCACCGAAGCCAGCACATGGTTGACCTCCATTTCCTCGCTGACCATGGACTTCGATTTGACCACGGTCTTCACATTGTGTTCGCGGACAATGTTCAGCAGGTGCCGATTGGCTTCTTCGGCATCGCGAGCCCAGAGGACCGTGACACCTCTGGCCGTGATGTTACGCTCGAATTCCTCCAGAAGTTCCGGAAGATGATGAATGGCGTAACGTTTGACCTGGTGTGCGGCCTCCCGCCAGGACTCCCAGTAAGGAATAGCCAGCGCGACCTGCCGGTTGTGTTTGCTGGATCGTTCCGCCGATTCTCCGAGGGCTTTGGAACCTCGCGGCTCAGCCAGGCCCTTGTTCTCGGCCTTCCAGAAGGCGGCTCCGCGAAGCGACACTCCATGGTGCTGGTTGACAACCGTCATCTGTGCAAAACTCCGGGATGGAGGAAACTTTCCAAAACAGTGAACTTCCCAAAGATCCCCCCAGTTATTGTAGCGCTCGATCACTCCCGGCTGTTTAAAATCTCGGCAATGTGAAGGACGCGGATGTGCCGCATCTCTGGTTTGCGGCGCATGATGCCGCCCACGTGCATCAGGCAACTGATGTCCACGGAAGTTACAACATCCGCTCCGGAA
>NZ_JACIYL010000286.1 GCF_014359955.1 Thermogutta sp.
ATCCGCACAATGGTGACTCTTGTCTTAGGATTTCTTTTCTGGATGACAGTGGCGGGCACTGATGCAAGGGAATCAGGGGCCGTGAATGTGCCGGAATCCAGAATCCTCAAGGCGGGCGCGGCTGCGAGCAACATCACCCCCTGGCTCGATGAGCCAATTGTCGGCGGGTGGGCGTCACCCCCGGGGAAATACATTCACGATGAGCTCTTCGCCCGTGCGCTTGTGTTGGATGATGGAACGACGAGGGTGGCGATCGTGGTGGTTGATAACCTCGGGCTGGCCCAGGAGGTATGCGATCTGGCCAAGAGGCGGATCCGGGAACACACGGACATTCCGGAAGATCACATTCTGATCGCGGCAACCCATACGCATTCCTCCATCAGTGCCCGGCCGGCGAGTGTCCTCAAACCGGATCCTCAGATGTCCGATTACGCCATGTTTGTGGCGCGAAGAATATCCGACGGAGTTCGCTGCGCGGTCGCCCGGCTGGAACCCGCGCGTATCGGCTGGGCCACGGTAGACGTTCCCGAACACCTCAACAATCGTCGATGGTTCATGAAACCTGGTGTTCGGTTACTCAACCCGTTTGGTGGGGAGGACAAAGTCCGCATGAATCCGCCGGTGGGCAGTCCGGACTTGTTGGAACCCGCCGGGCCGGTGGATCCCCAACTCGCGTTCATTTCCGTGCAGTCCCGTGATGGTCGCCCGATAGCCCTGCTGGCCAACTACTCGTTGCATTATGTCGGAGGCGTGGGGCCAGGCCACATTTCCGCGGACTACTTCGGTGTCTTCGCTGATCGGATCCAGCAACTTCTCGGGGCGGACCGTCTCGATCCCCCGTTTGTTGGAATGCTTTCCAACGGAGCAAGTGGGGACGTCAACAACATCTCGTTCCGACAGCCGCGACCGGCGAAAAAACCGTACGAGCAGATGCGCTACGTTGCTTATGATCTGGCGCAGAAAGTGTTCGACGCTCATCGGACGCTGCAATGGCATGATTGGGTACCTCTGGGAATGCGGCAGCGAGAAGTCGTTCTGAAGGTCCGCAAGCCCACGCCGGAGCAGCTCAAACGGGCACGGGAAATTCTCGCTGGAGCACCCCCGCTTCCGGAGCGACCCCATGAAGAGATCTACGCCCGTCGTGTCATTCAGCAGCAAGAAGCGCCCGAAACCATTGCCGTTCCCCTTCAGGCCATTCGTATCGGCGATCTGGGTATTGCCGCAATTCCGTTCGAAGTGTTCGCGGAAATCGGGCTGGAAATTCGGGAAAAAAGCCCATTTCGCCCGACATTCACCATTTCCCACGCAAACGGGTCATACGGTTATCTGCCCACCCCTCGCCAGCACGAACTGGGCGGCTACGAGACCTGGCTGGGCACGTGCAAAGTCGAGGAACAGGCCTCCGTCAAGATAACGGCGGCCATCCTCGAGATGTTCCAGGAACTGCGGCCTTAGGGCCCAGGAAGACCGGAAGCTGGTAACTCTCCCGCCGTTATGGACGGCTGGGACCTTGCCCGGTGCCCTTACGGTTGAAGGGGCTTGCCCCGCGTGATCACCGTCACCCGTGCCCGGTGATGGACCTGCGGCGGAGTCTCGGCATGGCAACTGAAGTGGATCGTGTTGACGCCGTTTTTCAGTTCGGGAATCTCTCCTTCTATCTGCGTGGTCTCCGTCAGGGCACCTCGGGCGTCATACACGCGCACCGCTCCGGAACCATCAAATTCCAGGTAATCCCCGCTGGCAAGCGTCACGGGGAAGGTGATGCGCCGCCCATTGAGCTCCAGTGTCGGCCGGGTCAATTTTATTGAAACAATGGGCATAACACGGACGGGGCTGATCAGGCACGTCGTGCTTCCCTGTGCCGGGACGTTGTTGACGTAGATGTTGAGCTCACTCACATGGTCCCGGATGAGCGGCGAGCGATACACGACGGCATAATAACTTCCATACGGCCAGACGTAGCGGTGGAATTCGTCGGCATCGCGTTCCCGCAAAAGCAGCTCAACATATCGCCATCCCTGGAAATCAAGGTGAACGTAATGCTCGTCGCACGTGGGCCAGTAATGGAGAGGGTTGCTTAACTGGAGGTTCAAGACAGCCCCGCTTCCATCCCCCCGTACCCACACCCCCAACGCCGCTCGATTCTCGAAATTAATCGGAGGATCAAAAGACTTCGTGAGTTTCGCCCAGGCACCTTTGGGTGAGTTGCCCGAGTTACCTACAAGAAACTTCCCAATTCGCTCTCCAACTTTGACGTCGTCCGAAACAAGCTCAAACTGTGCGGTGACATTTGCTGCCTGAGCCGCCTGTCCAAGTTCGTCCGCCGAGTTCAAAGAGAGAATCTCCAGAGCACGCGAACTCTCGTAGGGTTCCACGCCATACAGGGCCTGGATCCGGACACGCAGCGGCTGGGGCGAAAAACGATTGCTCACCTGCCAGGTCGCGCTCTCCGGAATGGCCGCCGTGATCTTGTGCGGCATGTAGTCCACCGGGTAAAATCGCCAGGAGCCGTCCGCATCAACTTCCAAATGGAAATCCTGGCCTTCTTCCTTGAGTCGATCACGGATAGTTTGAGGAACCTGCTGGGAAAGCCGCAAGCGCTCGTAGTGCGCGAGCATTTTCAGGTATTCTGGCTGTCGGGCACATGGGGGATTGGCCCCCGGAGCAATGCCCTGAAATGAGAGCGGCATTCCGTAGGCGAGGGCCTTGGCGCACAGATATTCAAACTCGTCGGGGAATTCGGCATCGTGATCCTGGGTGGGGCCAAGAATCGCCCACCAACCAAGCTGCACCGGCAATAAGGTACTTCGCCGATGTTCCTCATTGGATCGGCAGTGCCAGTCCACGAACGGTTTCAGGCCCCAGTTGGGATGATCCCATGCGCCCAGCCGAGAATGGAAAGACCACGAATGGTAATCCCAGCAACTGGCTTCAACCAGGGCGGGACGCTTCAGTCGCCGGAAAATAGCCTCGCGCATCCGGCTGATCCCGTACCAGCCACCGGGCATGCCTTCGGCTCCATCCATGTAGATCATATCGAATCCGCAGGTGTTGTACACATCGGCGATGGCCTGGGCGATTTCGTCGACAAGGGTGGAATTTTCGTCGGGGAGAAAACAGCCGTAACGCACAAAAAGATGCTCAACCGAACTCCCTGGTGCGTGATTCTGGGGCTTTGTTCCGAACGCTCCCCGTTTACACCCAGTGAAACCGTAAGGAGGTTCCTGAGCCAGGCCACTGTACTGAATAAGCTCATCCCCAATCCGGAGAACATTTCCCCGGCTTCCGTATGCCCAGACCGTGTCCAGGTTGCCGGGCTTTTCCTGAACGATGATCCGATCGGTCTTTTCGTCGAGTGGTGCGGCAAGGGTGAATCGGGCGTCCACCGCGAGCCGAGGATCGGGGTGCGGCGTGACCCAGGGATCGGCTGGCGAAATACAGCCCGTGAGCGTGTGCATACCGGCCTTCAAGCCTGCTGCATGGATTTTTTCTACCACCCGGCGCAATCCCTCGATGCCATGGGGAAAAAGATTTTTCCGCGGTTGGTAATGTCCGAGGGTCTGCTCCCAGCCGATCATATGGATTTCGGCAATGCCGGCGTTCCTGGCGAGTTCGATCCAGTCGTCCGCATTCTCTTCGGAGACGGTGGCAAAGACGTAGGAACCCTGGGTTTCCGGGGCGTCCAAAGCCCACGGGCCGCCAAGCGGCGAACGAACCGCGTCCTCTGCTTCCAGCATCTCCCGAAGCGTGTCTCGAAGCCGTGCCCTCGGACATGCGACGAGGGCCACCGCTGCCCCGCCAAAGCCGTGTTCACGGTAGGCCACGGCAGAGATGCTCGCGGCTTGCGAAGGCTCCAGCGAACTGCCTGCTTGGACGCTGGAGGACTGACCGGCTGTTAGCCGCACACTGTGAACCTGGCCGAGCACAAGTAGGTTGAGCGATCGGACGGCTACGGCGAAGTTGTCGTCCTGCGCAATTCCCGCAATACTGCTTGTTAACTGCGACGGTTTGACGAACAAATTGAGCAGACGAATTTCCTCGGGATTGCCCTCCACCGACGCGATGCGGAACGTAAAATGATGCAGCCGGGACGTAACTTCCAGCACGACGCGGCCATTTTCGAATTCCACGGTGAGTCTGTCACCGTTTTTGATGCATCGTCGGGGAAGAAACGTTTTCCCCGCCTGGCGGTACGTCACGATGTAGCCGGTTTGAGTTGTGATGAGTTGTTCCCCCTGGCCGAGTTTGTCGGTCAAGCTCACATTTCGACCATCGGGGGCGACGACATACCGGACGAACTCGTTCTCCAGGACGATTTCCTGGCTGAAACAGGGCGTGTACAGGCCACTCCAAAGTGCGGCGACGATGACCACGAGACCGCCGTGGCGCACCGGCAACACCGACGGGGAGTTTCGCAATGACCGCATGGCTGAACTCCTTCGGAAAAACGGAATGGTTGACACGCAGAAGGTCCTCGGCGCCGTGGCAGACGTCTTTGGGACTGGGAAAAACGTGCCACGATTCAGCCCCGTTGGATTATGACACTTCCGGCCATCGGCGGAAAGATCCACACGGGAATGGCTTGGCCTAACACTTTTTGACGAAAGCGTATCGGGGGAGGACATCGCGACCGATGAAACTGCCGGATGATCCAAGGCAACTGATGGAAATGGAGAACGCCACCCTGCGAAGCCTGCAACGGGTGGAGGCAAAGCTTTCTCAAATCAAGCAGCAAATCGACTCGCTACGTTCCTCTCTGGCGGGCCTGGACCGCAAGAAGTTCTGGATGGAATTCAAGCTGTTTTACGTGCGGTGGGCGAGTCCCATTCGGAAATGGTTGGCGCTTCCGGGATGGATCCGATTTCTCGTGTGGATGAGTGGAGGAATCACGCTGGCTGTGGGATTGGCAATCACGGTGGGCTCTGCCGCGGCCGTTGGCGGGTTGATGGCCGGGGGCATCGTGGCACTGTTCTCCGCTTTTCCCAGTG
>NZ_JACIYL010000287.1 GCF_014359955.1 Thermogutta sp.
TCAGACGTCCTGGTCCCCTCCGGGGAAACCACGCGAAACGCCAGAGTTTGTCCCAAAATATCCTGCTGGCTGGTGTTGGAAACCGTGATAGGGATTCGTTCTCTCCAGTAACCCTCCCAGCCCAGATACAACGGGTGATGCCATGCGACTGCTCCAGATGCCGTCGCCGGACGACCTGCCGGTTCGCTAGCCAGGGATGCGCTTTCCACCCCACGATCAACCCCTGCCACCAACAGCCAAAGGAGCAACGGGCAACTCCACCGGACAAAGTCCGCATTTGTTGCTGGCGCGAGCCGGTTCAGCCACAGCATAAATCGCTCTCCCTTCTCAACGTGGTTACCAATGGCCGGTCGATGTTTCTATGAGTGTTCTGCAGCTTTTTCAGGCGGGATACAATGGCCCCTTACCAAGGGGTGGGGTGACGTGCGGGATAGCTCGCACTGGTGGGGCGAGGTTCTTGCAGATGTGCTGGAATAATGTCCCGCTATCATAAACCAGCCAATTTCGAGCCGCCAGACCCCTACTGGCGACTGATCGACGCGTTGCGTGAGCGGCCGAGTCATGCCGAAGTGTTTAGCGCTTGAGAAAAGAAAAATGGTGTGAACTGTCTCTGCTGTGTGAACCGTCTCTACTGGAAATCGCGCTCCAGGCTGCGAAGGTACTCGAAGACGTCTTCCAGCTCGGGAACTTTAACACCGACCCGCCGACCCGCCCGATCGCACTTGGCAAGAAGTACCAAAGTGTCGAAGTCCTCCGACGTCTCAAGCCGACGGCGGGCGCGCGCCCCGATTGTTCCATCGAGGACCCCCTGAGCTTCCATGTGATGCTCGATAAGCCAGGCCGTCCGCTCTGTTATAAAACCTTCCAGGGCTTCCAGACCCGCCTTCACATGGTCTTTCGGGTCGATGGCCTTTCCCACATCGTGCAACAGGGCCGCCAGAAGAAATTCTTCGTCGTAGGGCGACTCTTCCCGAGCACACTCAAACACCTGAAGACTGTGATAGAGAACGTCACCCTCTGGATGATACCTTGGATCCTCTTTCACCTTCTCCAGGGGTAGCAGGAGGGACTCGTACACGCGGAAGCGATCGACAACCGTCTCCATGTCGTCTGGTTCTATTTCGACCATGAGTTGGGGGTGCTCCCGGGCGAGCAACTTTTCGAGTTCCTCGATGGACGCACGCTCCATCGCTTTTCCCGTGATCGAGCTTTTAAAACGATAGTTCACCAACTCCGTCGGATAAACAGTCAATTCGAACTCAAATTGCCCGGTGACGTGGATATGGGTGAAGGTCCGCTCCTCCCCGTGTTTGACAACCCGTTTACGAATAACCTCGTGAGGCAGTCCGGCGTGCTCCAGCGTCAACCGGACCGCTTCCACGCTATCCGAAAAGACGTGGATGTCGATGTCCGACCCGCGGCGCACGTGGCCTGTCAGGGTGCTGCCCACCAAACGTGGACGGAACTCCTTCAGCAACCGCATCATGCGGAGGGCTTCCAGTCGCATTTCTCCCAGCTTCTGGACCCGCTTCTCCCCCTCGAAAGCCCGGGCAACGGCCTCGATCTGTTCGCGGATCTCGCGATTACTGGGAAGGTCTGCCGGCCGAACATCCGGGCCCAAAACTCGCCGGGCGGCCTTCAACTTGGCCCGGTAATACTCCGTCTCCTCGCGGAAATACATCAGCCGTGCCGCTTCCCATGCCACACGGCGTCTCAATTTAGAGTCCCGTTCTCGCATGACTCCCCTGCCAAAGGTGTGCTCTTCCCCCACTGAAAGTAGTGTGTTCCGGGGCCCTTTCAATCGACGATCCCCGAGAGGCATCGCTGTCAAAGTCTACAAAATCTGTAGCTTTTCCGGTGAACCATGAAAGTAATTCGGTGATAAAGTACCAATTTGTTGCAATCAAGCAGATCGAGTCCTAAAATGGCGCGTTGATATCAGGTCATCGGCGGTAGCAATTATTCTGGTCCTTGTTTGGGTTCCTCTATTATGATTTCCGCTCGGATAGGGCCGATCGGTACGTGCCGGCATCTCTCTCGCACCGTTGTCTTCAATCTACCGGTTTGGGCATTCCTGCTGGGGACGGTGATGTCCCTTTTGCCGGTCGGGCAACTGAGGGCAGTCCCCCCGCTGGTGGATGATTTTCCCTATCCTATTGTACTGACTCAAGTTTCACTTGAGGAAAGCGGGGAGCAGCTTGTCACACCATATCCCGGCTCTCTGGTCGGTGTGAAGCAGCGTTCCCGCCTCGTACTTCTTCAGCCGGGGCACGAACCTGAAATTTTGCTACCCACCTTTTTCGCTACGGCCGAAGCGGACGTATTTTTCGACGGGAAAAAGCTGCTGCTTGCGGGTAAACCTGCGGCGGATGCACCGTGGAACATTTATGAACTCGATCTGGAAACGCGCACTCTTCGTCAAATCACTCATGACACTCGCGATTGTCGCTATCCCACCTATCAGTCGACCCAGTATGTTCTGGATGCCCCGCTTCCCTGGTTTCAGATCACCTTTTTCCGCGAATTGACTGAAGAAAAATCCCCGCTGACAGGTACGCCGGTGTCGGCGCTGTTCTCTTGTCGCATGGATGGCTCGCATTTCCGACGTCTTACGGTCAATCATTCACCTGACTTGCCAGGCACTCTGCTCCCGGATGGCAGGATCGTTTTTCCGAGCTTTCGCTCTTCTTACCCGCAAAACCCAGAAATGCGTCTGGACCTCTTCGCGGTCAACACAGACGGGACGGATCCCGCGAACTTTCTGCCGGGAATCGGGGCCAGGTACAAGCTTATGCCGACCGTCATTCCCCGCGGCCTGCTCGGCAAACTGGTGTTCATCGAGAACGACGAATTGACAGCGGACGGAGCCGGGCAAATGGCCTGTGTCGATTTGAGACGTCCTTTACGCACCTATCAACGTCTAACGGAAGATCGCACCTGGCTTTATCATTCACCCTGTGCTCTTCCGGACGGACGCTTGCTCGTTTCACGGCGTCCCCGGAACGGAGGGGCCTCGTTTGCCTTGGGCGTTTTCGACCTGGAGACCCGCAAATGGACGCCCCTATTCGATGATCCGCGTTACCACGACCTTTTCGCCAGACCTGTTTCTCCCCGGCCCCTGCCGGATGGCCGATCCTCGGGGGTTGATGACACCGCGTCTCGCGGCACTCTCTATTGCTTGAGCGTTTATGACAACGACCTGGGAGAGAAGGGATTTCCGAAAGGATCGATTAAAAAGTTGCGCGTTTTGCAGGCGATAACTGACCCCAAAATCACCGGTGGTCGGTATCCACGTCTCCCGTTCCGCGTGCTCGGTGAAATTCCGATCTATCCCGACGGGTCTTTTCAGGTGGAAGTACCTTCAGACGTACCATTGAGTCTCCAACTGATTGATGAACGGGGCCTCAATGTGCGAACCTCTGGGTGGTTTTGGGTCAAAGGTGGGATTCATCAGGGCTGTATCGGATGTCATGAAGATCCCGAACGTGTGCCATTTAACAGAATGGCTGACGCCTTGTGGGAGGATCGACCACGCATTGAACCGTCCGCTTCTATGGCCGTGCCCGACTTCGTGCATGACATTTGGCCTGTCATTCAACGGTCCTGCTTGAACTGCCATACTCCACAACAGAAAAAGCCATGGCTGGCACCTTCCGCGGATCCAGCTCATCCTGGACCCGTCTCCGCCTCACCAGCGTATTCATACACGCAGCTAGTGCGCTCTGCTGGCAGTCCGTCTGCAGTACCTGCTGCCGATGCCGCGGCGGTTTACGTGGTACCCGGCGCGGCTCGCTTAAGCCCGCTTGTCTGGCACGTGGTCTCCAAAAACCTGGCAAAACCGTGGGATGGAGAATGGCCGTCCCGACCATATAAACCGTGGCCGCACGACGCTGGCGTACAACCATTATCCCAGAGTGATGTTCAGCTCATCATTCAATGGATTGATACAGGTGCTGTGTACGATCGTCAGCATCCCTTTGAAATACCGTAATTTGACGAATCACATCTGTTATTCACAGAGGTCATCGATTCTATGAGCAGGTCTTTATACCGATATCCAAACGCAGTAGTTGGCCGAAATGGACGTCGGGGGGCGGTGATCCTGGCGGCTCTTTATGGGATGACGCTTGCCGCATGCGGTTTCGGCCAGGATTTGCCCACCTTTACGGACGTGACCCGGGAAGCGGGTATCACCTTTAAACACAGTTTTGGCGATGACGAGCTGAGTAATATCGTCGAAGGAACAGGAAGCGGGGCGCTCTTTTTTGATTACAACAACGACGGCCTGATGGATATTTACTTCGTTAATGGTGCATGGACGCCGGGTGTCAGCAGTAACCGTGGGCGCCATCTGCGCGGGCAGCTTCGCAACGCTCTGTACCGAAACAATGGAGATGGTACATTCACGGATGTCACCGACCAGGCCGGAGTTGGTGACACGCATTTCGGAAGCGGATGTTCGGCCGCGGATTACGATAATGACGGGTTTGTTGACCTTTATGTGCTCAATTATGGACCAAACGTCCTCTATCACAATAATGGCGATGGAACATTTACCGATGTTTCCCGCCAGTCTGGCCTGGACGATCCGCGCTGGAGCCTGTCAGCGCCCTGGTTTGACTACAACGGCGATGGACTTCTCGACGTCTATGTGTGTAACTATCTGCAATACGACCTGGGAGCCTTCCGTGCTTTTTATAAGGCGGACGGCTATCCAGGCCCCCTCAGTTACGAAGGGCAACCGGATGCTCTGTATCGAAACAACGGAGATGGCACCTTCACCGACGTCACCAAAGAGGCAGGACTGTGGAATCCTGAAGGACGCGGCATGAGTGCCACGGTGGCCGATGTGAATAACGACGGCCTGCTCGATATTTATGTCACCAACGATGCTATGGCAAATGATTTCTTCCTGAATTTGGAAGGAGGGAAATTCAGCAACGAAGCCCTGCCCAGGGGCCTTGCTTTTGGAGAAGCGGG
>NZ_JACIYL010000288.1 GCF_014359955.1 Thermogutta sp.
TCTGTGGAAGCCGTTTCCCGGCGTGGAGAAGAAGCAGGTCGTCCGCGGCTTCCCGCAGAAAATCATCGACCGCCTTCTTGCCCGGGGGGCCTGCACCGGCCATGCGGAAATGGAGCTGGGCTTTGACTATGATTCGGTATGCACCGCGATTGATACCGAAATGTACAAACTCGTCACCATGGAGATGCTGGCCGAGGCTGGCGTCCATCTTTTCCTCAACACGCTGCTTGTGAGCGCTATCCGGTCGGGCGATACACTTGTTGCGGCGGTTACCGAGAGCCGCGCCGGTCGAGAGGCCTTTGTGGCCCACTCTTTCGTGGACTGCACCGCTTATGGCGATCTCGCCGCTTACGCCGGCGCCCGTTACACAGAACCCAACGATTACCCGGTTGCCAACAGCATCGGGGTGGCGAATGTCAACGTGGAGAAGTACTACGAATTCCTCAAATCTCACGACGCTCTCAGCGAGCTTGCCCGCGGGTGGCGCGATGGTCAGGAGAACCAAATCGTGCGGTTGGAAGGGAGGGCCGTTCGACTGCCGGAGGGCTTTCATCGCGAAGCAGCTCGCATCGGCATGTCCACGGTGACCACGACAGTGCACGACAATTATTTCATGTTCATCAAGCTCAACTTCAAGATGCCGGTGAGTCCCACAAACCGCGATGCCGTGACGGCGGCCGAACTGGAACTGCGGAAGCGTCAGGCCCGCGCGGTGGAACTTTTCCGAAAATACGTCCCCGGATGCGAAAAGGCGTTCATTGCTCGCACAGCTCCGCGTTTGAATATTCGCCGCGCTCGCTGCATCCAATGCGATTACGATATCTCACGCGAAGAGGTCCTCGAAGGACGGCACTTCGAAGACGAGGTCTACGTCTATGGATTCCACGATATGGCACCACGGTATCAGATCAAAAATGGCGGCACGTACGGGATGCCCTATCGCGCGCTGTGTGTGAGCGGTCTGGACAATCTGTGGTGCGCCGGAATGATGATCACCTCGGACTACGTCGCCCATATGTCCACCCGCAACACGGTTTCCTGCATGGCCCAGGGACAGGCCGCCGGCACGGCAGCCGCCCTGTGCGCCTTGCGAGGATTGAAGATGAGGGCTTTGCCCTACCGCCTCCTGCGCGAGACCCTCGAAAAAGATGATGTGGTATTCACAACCTGAATGCTTGGACCCTTGAAATCTTGGCGGCCCGCGGTATCGTGAACAAAGAATCGATCGGGGTGTCACGAAGAGGCAGCGATCAGCCATGAAGGAAAAGACCTTCTACCATCCATCCGGGCGACCAGCCTATGTGGGAACTCATTGAAGAATACCGTATGGATCCAACGACGTGGCTCTACGTCGCGTCGCTGATGACCATCGGTATCTTTTTTCGCTTTTCGCGATTCTTTTCCATCCGCAATCTCGACCTCGTCGGCATCATCCTGTTTGCCCCGGGATTACTTTTGATTAGCCATCAGGCGGAGCGAGCCGGATATGTGTGGCTTTTCACGGTGAGCGCGCTGTTTTTGCCCCGGCTGCTCATTGATCCGTTCTTCTCCCGCAGACCGCTCACAGAGCCCAACCTTTCGCCAGGTGGAATGACCTTTATGGTTATCGCGCTGATGTTTTTCCTGGTGGGCAACATTCTCACCGAGCGCGTCCTGGAAACGCAGCCCTCCCAGCCAGGTGCAACCACGGCCAGCCCCATCTGGCGGGTCCCGGAGCTGAAAGGCCCCGGGTATTTGCCGTTCTACCGGGCGATCACTCTGTATCAGCGTGAATCACCATCCCCAGAAAAAAACTCCCCGCCTGCATCTGTCGAGACCGAAACCACCTCACACCTCATCCTCACCGCGGGAATCAAAATAGCGGCCATCGCCGCTCAGTGCGCCATTGTCGCCGGACTGATCCTTTTCGGCCTGCGGCATTTCGACAACGTGCAGACCGGCCTTGCGGCCGCTTCGCTCTATCTGCTGCTCCCCTACACGAGCCAGCTCACCGCCCGACTGGACCATATCGTTCCCGGGGCGTTTGTCCTGTGGGCCCTCGTGATGTACCGGCGTCCGATGATTGCGGGCGCCCTTCTGGGGGCTTCCACCATCGTGTTTTACCCGTTCTTTCTCCTGCCGCTGTGGATCGGGTTCTACTGGCGGCGAGGACTCTTTCGGTTTCTGGCGGGTTTCCTGGCAGTGGTGGCAGGGCTGGTCCTGGTCCTCTTTTTCGTCTCGCCCACCTGGACGCAATTCTGGCGTGACCTGGCGGCGATGTTTGGAAAATACCTCCTCCGCACGGAAGGTGCCGACGGTTTCTGGACGTATCACTGGCCTTACTTCCGCATCCCCATCCTGGCCGGCTTCGCCGCTTTGTGTGTGAGTCTGGGGATTTGGCCGTCGGAGAAGAACCTGGCCAATCTTCTCAGCGGGACAGCCGCCGTCCTACTCACCGCCCAGTTCTGCCTCATTCACCAGGGGGGACTCTACATGGCCTGGTACGCCCCGGCGTTGATTCTGACGATCTTCCGACCGAGCCTGAAAGACATCACGGCCGAACGAGCGGTGCCGCGTTACTGGTTCGCTCCGCTTCCCAAACTCGGCCCATGAACGGTCTGCCGCTCATCCCATGCGCGCAGCCCTGATTGCGGTAGTGATGGCCGATTTTCACCGCCGCGACAAATCCCCACATTTTCCTTCGTCGCGCGTGCCGGCATAAAGTGTAACGCTTGACAGACGCGATGGTGATTCTGAACAATCATATAAAGCAAGGCACAAATAGGGTCGCCCCGCACGCCACAAGTCAGGGATTGGAGATGGAATGGCAGGAGTACACCATTGGTTCTGTCCGTCTTCTCATCGGAGACTGCCGGAAGATCCTGCCCCTGCTGCCCCCTGATTCCGTTCAGTGCTGTGTCACTTCTCCACCGTACTGGGGCCTGCGCGATTACGAACATCCCGAACAACTGGGATCTGAAGAGAGTCCACAAACCTATGTGGACAACCTCGTGGAAGTGTTTCGCGAAGTTCGCCGTGTTCTTCGCCCGGAGGGAACCCTCTGGCTCAACATCGGGGATGCGTACGCTCGCAACGGCGGAACGGGCGTGTGCGGTCCCAATGCGAAGGTGGGCAACACGCGGAAACTTATCCAAAAACGAAACTGCAAAGTGCCCGATTGCTGGGGACTGAAGGACCGTGACCTCCTGGGAATGCCCTGGCGAGTGGCATTCGCCCTGCAGGCCGACGGCTGGATCCTCCGCTCGCATATTACGTGGGTGAAAAAAGCAGCCATGCCAGAAAGCGTGAAAAATCGACCCACCCGAGTTACGGAGGATGTTTTTCTGTTTGCCAAACAACCGCAGTACTACTACAACAACGAGGCTGTGAGGGAACCGTCTGGGGCAAATCTGCGCAACTTCTGGGTGCTTGGGCCGGAGCCAAACGAGGCAGGCCATCCCGCCGCTTTCCCCAAAGAACTGGTGCGACGATGCATCCTGTTGGGCAGTCGACCTGGAGATGTCGTGCTCGACCCCTTCTCAGGCTCAGGTACAACCGGAATTGTAGCCGTGGAACTTCAGCGCAGCGCCATCCTCATTGAGCTGAACGCGCAGTATGCAGAGCAGTCAGCAGAACGCCTGCGCCGGGGTGTGCAGCCAAGTCTTTTACTGTAAACCGCCTTTCCCATGCAAATCTCCGCTCTTCGACGGCAGTTTCACTCGCGTCTCGGACGCGACATCGTGCGGTGGTCGCAGAAAGGAAACCGACGCTATCCCAACTTCGCGGATGGAAGCAGCCAATCCAGCGTGGCCATCGCCCGACGGCTGTGCGAGATTCTCGCCATTCCCGAGACGGACGCCTCTTTAGATTCGCAGACTGCCGGCAGGCGATTCGAACAGATAACCCGCGACTTCCTCGAGCAGTGCTTCACACTCCTCAGCCATATCAGACCGGGGCACTGGGTGTACCTCACGGCACAATGTCAGCTCTCGGACTTCGTCCAGTACAGCCATCTGGCCCATCTAAAATCACTGGCGCGGCAAGACAGAGACCTTCGAACCACATTGGGCCTGGACTACCTTTTTACGCCCGACATCGTTATTGCGAGGATGCCTCTCTCCGACGCCGAAATGAACGGCGAGGCCAATCCGCCCCTGGTCTCCTCCCATGAAACCGGCGAACCGAATCTCACCCCCCTCCGCGCCAGCAACCAGCAGGGGCCCGTGCGATCGCTGCTCCACGCTGTGATCTCCTGTAAATGGACAATTCGCAGCGACCGCTCACAGAATATCCGAGCAGAAGCCCAAACGTTGATCCGCAATCGCAAGGGACACATGCCCCACATTGTGGCAGTCGTGGCCGAACCTCTCCCCACACGAATAGCATCCCTGGCTTATGGAACCGGAGACCTCGACTGCGTTTATCACATCGCCTTGCCGGAGCTCCGCCAGGCCTGTCACGATTGCGGCCTGGAAGACCAGGAAGAACTGCTCGATGATTTGATCTCAGCCCATCGCTTGCGCGATATCACCGATCTGCCGTTTGATCTTGCCGTGTAAAGATCCGCCCGTTTTACCCCGCGGCGTGGGCCTGGGCCCCGGCGATCAGCTCGATGAACTCCTGGTTGGATTTGTACTTGGCCAGCTTCTGGGTGAGCTGCTCCATCGCCTCCACCGGATTCATCGTGGACAGCATCCGCCGCAGGATCGTCACGGCCTTGAGATACTCGGGCGGCAACAGCTTCTCTTCCCGCCGCGTGCCCGACTGGGTGATGTCAATGGCCGGCCAGATGCGACGGTCCGCCAGCCGCCGATCGAGCACCAGCTCCATATTGCCGGTCCCTTTGAATTCCTGAAAGATCAGCTCATCCATCCGGCTGCCGGTGTCGATCAAAGCCGTCGCCACGATGGTCAGCGATCCGCCTTCTTCAAACGCCCGGGCCGTCGCAAACAGCTTCTTCGGAATGTCCATCGCTTTGACGTCGATACCGCCG
>NZ_JACIYL010000289.1 GCF_014359955.1 Thermogutta sp.
TCGGACTCGCGGAAAGCCAGCCCTTCCCTGCTCCTCAAACGGTGCTGGCGCCGGTCCCCGCAGAAACGCCGCCCGTTTCCGGACCTGCGCTGGTCGGCGCTGTCCGGCGATGATTGATCACCGGGCGAGGATGTCGTTGATCGCTTCTACGAGGGCTGTCGGTTCAAGCGGGACTTCCTTCTGAACACCCGCCCGAAGATCTTTGACCTGGCACACCTGTTTTTCGAATTCGCTCTCACCGATGACGAGCGCCACGCGATGTCCGCGCCGATCCGCGTACTTTAGTTGCTGACTGATTTTTTTGGGTTCGGGGTAGAACTCCACGTTGAGACCGGCCGATCGAAGCTCGGCTGCCAGCCGCAGGTAATCGTCGCGCCGACCGGGATCAAAGAACACGAGGAGGATGGGGGCGGGCGTGCTGACGGCCTCCAGCATGCCGAGCTCTTCCATGGCCGCCAGCAACCGATCGAGTCCCAGAGAGGCCCCCACTCCCGGAAGGGACTGCGTCGTGAACAGTTCCGCCAGGTTATCGTACCGGCCACCCGAGCACACGCTCCCAATTCCCGGAAGGGCCGTCAGATAGGTCTCATAAATCGTGCCGGTGTAATAATCGAGACCTCGGGCGATGGCCAGATCAAGCACGAGGTATTTCGGGGCGACACCGCCGGCCGCGGCACCGCGAAGCACTTCCCGCAGCTCGTGAACCCCCTCTTCCCCCACCGCGCTTCCCTGGACGAGTTTTTCGGCCTGGGAGAGGACGGCGTCGTGGTCGCCGTGAATCTGGGTCAGTTCGAGGACCGCTGTGGCCTGATGAGCGGTCAGCCCGACGGCTTGCTCGAGTTCCTGCTTCACCCCCTCGGTGCCGATTCTTCCCCATTTATCCAGGGCCCGCAGCACGCCCGCCGCACGATCCGCCAGCCCCTGGCGTTCCAACAGGCCGTTGAGGAGTTTGCGGTTGTTGATGCGGATGACAAACTCCTGAAAACCGATGGCACGGAGCAGATCGTGGATGACGAGGGTGGTTTCGATGTCGGCCGTCAGGGATCGCGTTCCAATCGTGTCGAAGTCGCACTGCACAAACTCCCGGTAGCGCCCGCGCTGGGTGTTTTCTCCCCGCCATACAGGAGCGATGTGGTACCGCTTGAACGGGATGCCCAGTTCATTGAGGTGCTGGGCGGTGAACCGGGCCACCGGAACGGTGAGGTCGAAGCGCAGCGCAACCCACCGCCCGCCGTGGTCCTGAAAGCGGTACATCTGCTTGTCGGTTTCTTCGCCCCCCTTGCCCGCCAGGATTTCCAGATATTCCAAGGCCGGCGTGTCGATCGGGGCAAAACCGTAGGAACGATACACCCGCCGGGCGATCTCCATGATCCGTTCCCGGGGGATCATCACCTGCGGCAGATAATCGCGAAAACCTTTCAGTGTGCGAGGGGGAATCAATTTCTCGGCCATGGTGGCAAAACCCCACTGTGGAACATCGTGCGGCCGGACCGTCCTGGCTCTGCAGTCGTCATGCCATCCAGGAACGGCGGCTGGATCTCGGAAAGCGGGCGACTCCCTCAGGGGAGGACGGGCAGAAGTTCCGGCCGGGGAGATCGCAGCGATCCGCCCTCCCGCGGACCGAGGAGCGCCTCCGCGTATTCTTCCAATTGCTCCGGAAGTTCGAAGAACTGGTCGTACACCGCGTTCTCTTCAAACTCGCAGATATCTGTATCGTAGTCGCGACAGATTTTCGGGCGGATGGGATAAATCCCGCAGCGGCCGTCCGGCTGGAGTTTCGTGCAGGTGAGGAACACCAATAAGTACCACTGCCCGTTGTCCACAAAAACCGCCGTCCGCTCATGAAGGAGGAACCAGCGGACCGTGTCGAACTCTTCCCAAGTGCGGGGACGATCGATCGTCAAAGCGATGTAATGGCAGCACTTGGAGGGGCAGTAGAAGCAGAGCGTTTCTCCCGCGGGAATGTCCTTCCGCCGAAGTCGGCCGTTGCCCGTGACAGGGGCCGACCGGCGAGTCAGCCAGTAGTTTTTCTGCCGATTCTGCGAGTTCATCCCCGATTTTGCCATTCTCCGTTGCGTGCTTCCACCACCAGCGCCATCCTCCCTGAAGGTGCCGAAGACGACCGCCTGTCTTCCCGTCGGAGGCCCCTCCCTCCACTTGGTTTTAACCCACCAGCACCCGCAGGATAAGGGGTGCCCGACGGTAAGGGACGCTGCCGAATCACTCGTCAAAGCCTCTCAGCCTTCGATCATCCATTCGCGCTTCACCGGGCACGACAAGCGTGCCCCTCCGAAGGATTTTCCGGAGGGACGTGCTTGTCACGTCCGCTCTTTAACGTTCGATCATGCATTCCCTTTTTTCTCGCCGTCACGTTGACTTCATGGAAAACCATTGATCCGCCCCAGCCTGGAGAGTTACGATAAACGGGGTCGAACGTGGTTGCCAACCCACGTAACGTATAGGGGGACATGAAGACGTCGGGGGCCGTTCAGGATGGCGCGATCGGCCATGTTGCGACACAGCCGCTTGCCGATCGTGAAAGAGCCGGACGGGGAGCTCGAGGCGGGCAAGCGTCCCGGTGGGGAGGGTTTGGCAGGACGGGTGGGAACGTCGGGGAACGTGGATCGCTGGACAAAGTGAAAGTCGGCTGAAAAGGATGATGCCTTCATTGAAAAAGGAACACGGGGATGTGGAGCGAGTGCTTTCTGGACTCAGCCAGCGCGCCGCCTGGTCCGGGGGGCCTCCAATCGCCAATGTCCTGATGGCGCGGGTCCTCGCCCAGCCGGATCTCATTTCGCTGGCGGCCGGCTTCGTGGAGCACCAGTCCCTTCCTGTGGAACTTGTGGAAAAAGCGATCGACAAACTTTTCTCCGGCCGGGCGGCGGCCCTTGAATCGCTCCAGTACGGAACCACGCTGGGGCATCCCCGTCTTCGCCGGGCGATCTGGGAACGCGTCCTTCAGGCGGACGCCTCGGTGGGGCTCCGCCACGCTGGTCCGGAGCAAATCGTCATTACCGCGGGAAGCAACCAGTTGCTCTATCTTGTGGCTGAGGCGCTCCTGGATCCGGGCGATATTGTCCTATGCGCAACGCCGAGTTATTTCGTATTTTTGGGGATGATCAAAAGTTTCGGCGCCCGGACTGTCGGAGTGGCCACCGACCATGACGGCATAATTCCCGAAGCTCTGGAAGAGCGCCTGGCGTGGCTGGAACGACGGGGCGAACTGGATCGCGTCAGGGCTATCTACGTGGCCTCCTATTTCGATAATCCGACGGGGCTGAGCCTCGGGCTGGAGAGGCGCCCTGCCCTCGTCGAGGTGGCCCAGCGGTGGTCACGGAAACATCGCCTTTACATCATCGAGGACTGCGCCTACCGCGATCTCTCTTACTACGGAGAAGAATGGCCGTCCATCCGCAGCCATGACGCCACCGGCCAGCACGTCGTGATGGTGGGCTCGTTTTCGAAGTCATTTTCGCCGGGACTGCGGGTGGGTTGGGGGTTGCTGCCCCCTGCCCTGCTCGATTCGGTTCTGTCCCTCAAAGGACACCACGATTTCGGCTCGCCCAATTTCAACCAGATGGTTCTGGCCGCGATCCTGGAGGAGGGCTGGCTGGAAGACCATGTGGCTCGGCTCCGCGCGATTTACCGCCGCAAACTGGAGACCACCCTCAAAGCCGTGGAAAGCATGCTGCGGCCGGTTGTGGCGGTCAGCTACGTGCCCCCTCGGGGTGGTCTGTATGTGTGGCTGCAATTGCCGAAAGAATGGGATACCGGTGTGGATGGGCCACTTTTCCAGTCGGCCGTCGAGGAAGGTGTCGTGTATGTGCCCGGGGAATACTGTTTTCCCGAGGAAGGTGAACCGACGCTGCACTGCTGTCTGCGTCTGAGTTTCGCCATGCCGGATGACATCAACCTGGAAAAAGGGATGGAACGCCTGGCACGGGCGATCACGCGATGTGGGAGTGCCGCTCCACGATAAGTGGAATGGCGGACCGGCCGACACGTCACGGAGGGAACTCGGATGTTTTTCACCACCATCATTGACCGCTACATCGCCCGGCACTTCTTCCAGTCCTTCTTCGTGTGCTTTTTCAGCCTCGTGTGCATCTTTGTGGTCTTTGATTTTTTCACCAATCTCGATGAGTTTCTTCGCGCCAGTGAGGCAGGCGGGGGACTGCTGAAACTGACGGTCCTCTATTACGGTCCGCAGTCCCTGGCTTTTCTCGACCGGATCCTCGGGCTTTTTGTGCTCACGGCCGCCATGTTCACCACGGCCTGGCTGCAACGGCAGCAGGAAATGACGGCCCTTCTGGCGGCAGGGATCTCGCGTGCTCGGGCGACAGCCCCGGTGGTGATCGGCTCGATTGTGCTCATCCTTTTTGGGGTCTGTAATCGGGAAATGATCCTCCCCCGCATGATTCATCTCTTGGCCCGGACCAACACCGACCTGCTGGGCGAGAAAGGGTGGCCTATTCAGGCCCGCTATGATAACGAGACGGATATTCTGCTCCGCGGTCGGGCCGCATATCGAAAAGACTACCGGGTCGCGGAACCCAACTTCTTCCTGCCGCCTGGTCTCGACCAGTATGGCGGCCAGCTTCAGGCCGAGAACGCCTTTTACCTTCCCGCCACCGCCGAGCATCCCAGCGGCTACCTTCTGGACAAGATGATCCGCCCCAGGGATTTGAAAGATAAACCGTCGCTGTACCTCAAAGGGCGCCCCGTCATTCTCACGCCCCACGATCATCCCTGGCTCAAGGATGATCAGTGTTTCGTGGTGAGCAACATCGACTTTGAGCAATTGACAGGGGGACGAGCGTGGCGAGAATATTCTTCCACGCTGGGGCTCATCCGCGGATTGCACAATCCGAGCCTGGATCTGGGAGCCGATGTGCGGGTGCGGATCCATGCCCGCATCGTGCAGCCCCTCCGCGATCTCAATCTGCTGTTTTTGGGGCTGCCCCTGGTGGT
>NZ_JACIYL010000029.1 GCF_014359955.1 Thermogutta sp.
CTCCATGCACGCCTGCAGGAATCCAGGAACTCCTCGTCCGATCGGGCACCCAGGTTGAGGGGGCAGAGGTTGTCGTGGTCGGGCGGAGTAACATCGTCGGCAAGCCGGTGGCCCTGATGCTCATGCAGAAACGCAAGGGGGCCAATGCCACGGTGACCGTCTGCCACACGCAGACGAGAGACCTCGCGTTTCACACCCGTCGGGCGGACATCCTCATCGTGGCGGCCGGGAAAGCGCAGGCGGTCACGGGGGACATGATCCGTCCGGGAGCCACCGTCATCGATGTGGGGGTCAACCGAATCGGATACACGGAGACGGGGAAGGCCAAACTGGTCGGAGACGTGGATTTCGAATCAGCGGTCCAAGTTGCGGGCAGGATAACCCCTGTTCCAGGGGGAGTTGGCCCCATGACTATTACGATGCTCATGCGCAACACACTTCGCGCGGCCCGGCTGAGTCTGGGGCTCAACCCGGACGTTTGAGCTGCGTGGGTGTGAACTCAGTTTTGGAGTATGGGAGCTGCGTAACCTGCCTCGAGACGGCATGTCCGGTTCGCTGGGGTGCTTGGCGAAATTGGAAATCGAACCGGCTTGTCCGTACAATAGGGCAAACAGGTAGTGGGCAGTGAGCAGTGACGAGTCTTCGGGTCAGGGGGCGGAGCTTGTCGGCTATGGCTCGCGCGACAGCGCGGTTTCCACAGACGCCCGGATTCCGGCGGGCATTGCGAGCTCCTTTTGTGCCGTGGAATCGGCAGCGGGCTGCTGGCCACCCGTCCGTTTGAACCGAACACGGAGGGGTGCTTGCTACCAGCGCCCGGAGGTGCGGAACACCGGCCGAAAGAGCGGTTGGTCGGCTCGCCGCAGGGGTGGGCGGCGTCGAAAGGCTTTCTCCAAGCCTTGGACCGGAATGGGAACAGCGGTAGGATAGAGTGTCAACATGCCATGCGGTGATTAAGGATTGGCTATTTCCCGCATTGAGGTTGTTTCTGACAGGAATTGGGTGATGTTCATGGTTCTGGAAAAAGATGGAAGGTGACTATGGCGAAGGAAAAGGAAAAAGGTATTGAAGTGCAAGGTGTGGTGACAGAAGCACTCGCGAACACGAACTTCCGGGTACAGCTCGAGACCGGTCACACGGTTTTGGCCTATGTGGCCGGGAAAATGCGGAAGAACTTCATCCGTATCGTTCCCGGAGACAAAGTCCGCGTCGAGCTTTCTCCCTACGATCCCACCAAGGGGCGGATCACTTATCGCGAGCGATAGTTCTATTCACCCCGCCTTTCTGCCACCCACCTTGAACTCGCCCGGCACCGTTCGCGTGTGAATTTGATCGGCAACGGCACTAGGGGTGCGTGTGCGCGCGGTGTTCCCGCGGGGCTTTGTTTTCTTTTTTCATGACCCGCGTCCTGTTGGCGCCGGTGGGCTGGAAAAGTCCGGGCCCTGGCCGATACGATAAGACGGCGTCGGGAGTGTCTTGCCTGTTCGGCTCCCGCTAAGGGGGCCTGAGCGCTTGGGCTGAAATCTGCGCGACGTGACTTCCATGTCTGAAGATTCCGCAGTCAAGTCAGTCGTTGTGATCCATCCGTATGTGGATTTGGACGCCTGCGCGTGTGTGGCCTTTGCAGGCGTGGACGTGGAGCGAGTGCAATTCCTTCCCAGCCACATCACTGAACGACCGCCCGAGCTGGCCACCGCTCGATTTCTCGACCATCCCCTGGGTATCAAGGGAACGAAGGAAGATGGCGGTCTGGTCCATGCAGCGTGCCTGTTGATGCCGGAAGTGGCGGATCTCGTTAATTCTCCGTTGTTGAGAGAGATTGATTTTCAGGACACCTATGGGTGGTCGTTTCCCCGCTACAATCTGGCGACGCTCATCACGGCTCTGCGTGCCGAATTTAAGTCACAGGGTGTGGAAGGTGAGGAGCTGGACCGGGCCATTCTGCGATGCATGGTTCCGATCATTCGTGGGTTGGCTCGGCTGGAACGGCAGCGCCGCACGAAGCAGGTGACGCTCATCAAGATCGGAGTGTGGCCGTTTGCCCTGCGGGTGGACTCGGAGAACCTCGATCCGCATTTGTCGGCCCAGGTGATTTCCGATCAGGAGGGAAAGGAATCACGGCCGGTGGGCGTGCTCTACCAGGAGGGCTACAATCTGGGAATCGCGCGGTTTGCCCCGTTCACCGAGCCCGATTTCCGACCGCTGGCTCCCCATCTGCCCGGCTGGTTCATTCATTCGTCCGGATTTCTCGCGTGCTGGGGCTCAAACAAGGCGCCGCGGTCGGAGCCACCGCCGACAGGCACGCCGCAGAACTGGGTGGAACTGTTGCAACTTGTCCAGAAAGTGTTGAGCCACCCCGTGACGAGCGCGGAAAGCGATCGCTCCACCACTTGATTCTTCGTGAGAGGTTGGTCACACTAAAAGCCCGAAAAGTCGGTCGGAAACCTGGGGACCGACGCGTGCTTTGTGGTTCTATCGCTTCCGGGAGTTGAGGGATGGTCTATCAGCCCTGGCGAAGTCCGTCGCGGCGGTCTGGCGGCGGTTTATCCATCAGTTCTTTGATGCGGCCGGAACTGCTCTGGAGTCTTGTTGGAGCCGCTTTTTTCAGCACATGCTGGGCGACTTGGGGTGAGGCAGAGCAGGCCCCAACTCCCCCCAGTGCCTGGAAACCGGGGCCGTTACTGCAAAAGATGCTGGCCGGGCCGCTCTCCAACGTGGAAGAGATCGTCTTTGCCGTGCGGGTTCCCGGTCGCGATCACTGGTACGTGACCTTTGGCAACTACTCGGACGATTCCCATTATCCCCGGACCCTGGGGTTTAAATTCGAAGACGGCGTGTACTGGGGCTACGGAGAGGGAGGACGGCTTTGTGCGCTCAACCTGCGGACCGGTGCGGTCCGAGTCTTGCTGGATGACCCGCGGGGTGGTATCCGCGATCCCCAGGTGCATTATGACGGCCGGAAAATCCTTTTCTCTTACCGCAAGGGTGGTACCCATCCATTCCATCTTTACGAGATCAACGTTGACGGAACAGGACTGCGGCAATTGACCGATGGGTCCGACGATGACATCGAGCCCACGTACTGCCCGGACGGAAGCATCATCTTCTGCTCTTCGCGGTGCAGGCGGTTCGTCAATTGCTGGTACACCCGAGTGGCCGTGCTGTACCGGTGCGACGCGGACGGGAAGAACATCCGACCGCTTTCCAGCAACAATGATCACGACAACACCCCATGGATGCTTCCGGATGGTCGCGTTCTCTACATGCGATGGGAGTATGTCGATCGCAGCCAGGTGCATTTCCATCATTTGTGGACGATGAATCCCGATGGAACATTCCAGACGGTGTTCTTCGGCAACATGTACGGTGGGGTGGCCATGCTGGATGCCAAGCCGATTCCCAATACGAATAAGGTTGTTGTTTCCTGGTCGCCGGGACACGGACGGCCGGAGCACCTGGGGCCCGTGGCGATTGTGGATCCCAGTCTTGGTCCGGACAACCAGGCCGCGGTGAAAACTTTGGGAAAAGGCCGCGATTGGAAAGATCCTTATCCGATCAGCGAAGATTGTTTTTTGGTGGCTCATCCGCGCGGGCTTTTCGTGATGGACGGGCAGGGCAACAGTGAGTTGATCTACGAGCTTCCCCCGGGAGAGCGCACGAAGTTTCAGTGCCATGAGCCGCGACCGATTGTTCCCCGGCCTCGAGAGCTGGTGCTTGCCTCGCGTGTGGACCTGTCCAAGCCGACCGGAACACTCATTCTGGAAGATATCTACGAGGGGCGTAATATGGCGGGAGTTCCCCGCGGCACGATTAAGAAACTTCTCGTTCTCAAACAATTGCCCAAGCCGGTCAATTTCTCCGGCGGCATGGAGCCTTTGACCATCGGCGGGTCATTTACGCTGGCGGAAGTGGTGGGAGAAGTTCCGGTGGAGCCGGACGGCTCGGCGCATTTTGAGGTGCCTGCGATCCAGTCGCTCTTTTTTGTCGCGCTGGATGAGAACGACATTTCTGTGAAGCGGATGCACAGTTTCGTCACGCTCCAACCGGGAGAAGTGACCAGTTGTGTCGGCTGTCACGAAGTGCGGACGCACTCCCCGCACGCTATCCGGACCGATCTTATGGCCCTGCGACGCCCTGCAGACAGGATCCAGCCCATTTCCGATGTGCCCAAAGTCCTGGATTTCCCACGAGACATCCAGCCTATTCTCGATCGGCACTGCGTGGCCTGCCACAATCCGGACAGACGGGAAGGGAAAATCGACCTCACGGGTGATCACACCGCTCGTTACTCCATTAGCTACTGGACAATTCGGGTACACAACCTCGTTTCGGACGGGCGGAATGAACCGCGCGGAAATCGACCGCCTTACAGCTACGGGAGCGCTGCCAGCCGTCTCATGAAACTCGTGGATGGAAGCCATTACGGGGTCAAATTGAGTCCACTGGAGCTGAAGACGCTCCGCCTGTGGATTGATACGAGCGCATGCTATCCGGGAACATACGCCGCACTCGGCTGCGGTTATTACCCGGTCAATCTTCCCTGGGGCGACCTGGGGCAGCGGTGCGGCGCCTGCCATGTGAAAGAGGTGGCCACCCCCGAGGGGCCGAAAAAAATGGCCGTGTTCAACGGTGGGTTCCCCGGCGCCCTGGAGCCCCTTTGCAATCTGGATAGACCGGAAAAATCCTATCTTTTGCGGGCTCCGCTGGCGAAGTCGGCAGGAGGTCTGGAAGCCTGCGGCCAGGCGGTGTTTGCCGACACCAGTGATCCGGTTTATCAGAAGACCCTGGCGGCCATTGTTGATGCCCAGCGCCGCCTGCAGGAAGGAAAGCGGTTCGATATGCCCGGCTTCCGGCCCAATCGCCATTACATCCGTGAAATGCAACGGTTTGGCTTTCTTCCCAAAGATTTGGGTCCGAATGACCCCATCGACTGTTACCAAGTGGATCGCAAGTACTGGGACTCTTTCCTCTACCAGCCGATAAACACCGGTGGTCTTGCAACCCAACGGTGAAGGGGACATCGGGAAAGAAGAGGTTTCTGGCCTCACGAAGGCAGGCCGTCACTCGGCGAGCAGTCGCTGTCACTCGGTTTCGTCTTCGTCGTCCAGCTCCACTTCCACCAGCGGCGAGATGGTCCCATCCAGTTTGAACCTGCCGAGAAGTGACTCGCTGATCAGATTCTTCCCAAGCACCGCCCGATTGGCCGGTGGGGTCAGCGAGCGATAGAGAACCCACTGGCGGTCGCCAATCTGGATGCGATATCCGACGGCCTCGTCACTGCTGACTTTCCGCAGGCATTCACTGACCGTGAGGTGCCGCCAGGTGAAGTCGGGGAAGCTGTCTAGAGCATTTTCCCCATTCTCTGCAGGAGCGGATATGTGGTCCACGCGCCAGAGGGCTACAAAAACGGGGAAGTAGAACCGCCGCGCTGTTACCCGATAGGCCACTCGGATTTCGTTGTCGATGATCGTGATACTGCCCTGGTGGAATCCCTGTTTCCATTCGGGAAACGCAAGGGGCAAAATGAGCCCTTTCACACCGGACCCGCTCAGGGAAATTTCATGCGTTTCCCGGGCGGCGTGGAGTTGAATGGTTTCCGATGCCGAAAACCGGAGGCTGTACACCCAGTTTCGTTGTTTCGGGCTCAAAAAAGTTTCCGCGAAAAGGGCGAACCCATCCACAGGGCAGACGGTGATTTGTCTTTGCTGGCGGATTCCGGGGGCCAACTTCCGTTCATATTCGCGGTGATGGGCTTCCCGGTCGGCAAACTGGCATATTTCTTTCCACGGACTGGTTGGCCCCGGAATTTCCCCGTCAAGTTCGACGGCCGAATTCCAATTTCCGACAATGACGGATTCTCCAGCGAGGGCGACCGTGCACGCCATCTCATGGTCAGTGACAGCGAGGTCCACGTGGAGGCTTTCCCGATTTCTTTTCGACCCGAGGCGGAGGCGAGCACATGCTGTGGCCTTTCCGTGGTTGCGCGTGGGTTTCTGCTCGGGCTGATTCCATCTCTCAGGCGTTGGTTGGTCCATGTTTGCGATGTGTCCGGTAGCAGGAATCGTACCATGTGTTGGGGTTCTTCGTGCCTTTTCCCACTCGACTTCATCGATTATCGTAGTGAGGGGAGAGTAACTTCAACCGCCGGCCCCGCCCGGAGTGATGCGACACGAGGCGTCGAGTTTTCGTGTTGAGAGTTCCCGGAGACGGAAAAAACTGACCGGTGCTTTCGAGGTATCCCAGGTGAAATGCATAGTTCCTTCGGAAAAAGAGATGGCGATGAGATCGCAGACGCTGCTAGGTTTTCTCGCGATTCTATTGAGTGTTATTCCCTTTGAAACCGGATGTCGCAGGGAGCAATCAGGGACCACTGTCTCGCAAGCGGATGCCCAGTTCCAGGAAAAGGCTGCTGTCCGTAGGGACGAAGGGAAACAGACTCAGCCGCCCGGCCCCGCCGTGGCCAACCCTCCGGAAGCGAATGCCGGCGAGTCAACGCCATCTGCAGCGAATTTGATGGATATCCTGGACATTGAGCTCAAGGCTGCCACAGAATGGCAGGCCGGGAACGAAGTCACCTTTCATGTGGAGGTGACAAACCACGGGGAGGTCCCGGTCGATCACATTGAGATTCAAGGGAGTGTTCAGTTCGGGCTTCAGGACACGATCAGCGAAGCACGATGGACCTTTCCTGTGGGGCGGCTTTCAGCCGGACAAACCGTCTCGCCGGTGCTCAGCTATGTCTGCACAAAGCCTGGCATCTGGTATGTCGCGGCAGCCATCTACCAGAAAGGTGAGCTAATCAAGGCGACGACGAGGACGCTCTATATTCGGGAAACAGAATCCCCGAAGCCAAAGGAAAAACTTGAAAAGGAAACCGTCTCCCTCGGTCCGCCGCTCGTGGAGCATCCGGAACGCTTGCAGCGGCTGCACCCCGAGTATCCCATCTGGTTGGATGCAGAAGGCCGTGCGGTGGTCATGATCGGCCAGGTCTGTCAGCGTCAGGCCCCTCTGGAATTATTCGCATGTTTAAAGAATTCCAAGGAACACGAATCAGTTGTCTCCATTGATACCCGCGCGTACATTGTCCACGCTGGGCTTCTGGCTCTGGGCGTGGAACCCGGGCGACCCGTGCAATTCTACCCCGAATACCGCCCGGCAGAAGGCCCAGAAATCGACGTCATCGTGGCCTGGAAGGATCCTGAGGGCAAGGTCCACACTACACCGGCCCAACAGTGGGTGAGGGACGTCCGCACAAAACAGCCGATGAGCTACCCGTGGATCTTCACAGGCAGCCAGCTTCTCACCGATGAGGAGACGGGAAAGCAGTATTATTACGCCGACACCACGGGAGAGCTCATCTGCGTCTCGAATTTCCCGTCAGCGGTGCTCGACCTGCCCATCCGCAGCACCGATAGTAACGATGCCCTCCTGTTCGAGGCGTTTACCGAGAATATTCCGCCGCTCGGAACTCCGGTCACCGTGATTCTGAAACCGAAAGGGACGAACACATCGCCGAAGTCTTCCGACGAGGGGGCCATGTCAACGCCGCCGACTCCTGCCGAATCAGCAGGCGAGAAAGAGTCCGCCCATCCATCGGCCGACACCTCAGGTGCGGCAGAACAAAAGCCTTCGGATGACCGTTCCAAGAATTCACCGATGCAGTGATCGGAAGCCGGAACAGGCGAATGCCGTTGGGTGGAATGTTGTCTTTGTACCTGAAGAGGAGCTTTAGATCCCGTCCATGGACCAGACCGATTTCTTGAAGGCCAAGCTGCTGGAATGTCTGGGTGGGCCATGGCCCTCGCCCTGCTCTCTCGAACCCGAGTGGGGCCAGCCAGTGCGGCGAGATGGCTACACGATCACGCGTGTGACCTACCAGGTGGAGCCGAACGACCGGGTTCCCGCGCTCCTCCTGGTCCCTGACGGAGTGAACGAGCACAATCCCGCACCGGGCATTCTGGTGTGGCATCAGCACAACGGTGAGTGGCATCTCGGGAAGAGCGAGCCGGCGGGGCTGGCCGGCAATCCGATGCACCACACGGGGGTAGCACTGGTCAAGGAAGGTTACGTCGTCCTCTGTCCCGATGCGCTGTGCTTCGAGGAGCGCCAGTCACCATATCTGAAGGGCGGAGACTATGAACGATTTATCTTCCTGAAGTACGTGGTCGAGGGGAAGTGTCTCGCCTGGAAAAATATTCTCGACATGCGGCGGGCGGTGGACTTCATAAGCTCGTTGCCTTTTGTGGATGATTCCCGGTTGGGATGCTACGGCCATTCCATGGGCTCCACATTCACATGGCTCATAGGCCCGTGGGAGGAGCGGCTGGTGTGCCTGGTGGGAAACTGCTGCCTGCCCACCTACAAGGCCATTCACCGCAAACATCTGCTCCACTGTTTTCCCAACTTCATCCCCGGTTGGCTGCGTTACGGAGATACGCCCCACATTGCCGGGTTGATTGCACCGCGGCCGCTGCTTCTCAATTTCGGCGAACTCGACGAAGGCAGCCCGATTGAGGAAGTTCGCGAGGGAGTTGAAATCATCCGTGCTTTTTATGAGAGGGCAGGGGCGGGGGACAATTTCAGCGTGTTTATTCAACCGGGCGTGGGACACGTTCTCTCAGAAGAAATGTGGGAACGCACAAAGACCTGGTTTGCGCGACATTTGAAGCGTGGGTGATTTCAGAGATTCAATTCCATTCACGGGTTTTTTTCCTCACCAAGTGTGGATTTCCGGCGGAGGATATGGTGGTAGTGCTGGGCGAAGCGGTGGGCTTCGTCTCGCACATACTGAAGCAGCCGAAGGGCGAAGGAATGCCGACTCAGGCGAAGCGGTTCGTCCCTTCCCGGTACAAAGACCTCCTCTTCTCGCTTGGCCAGGGAGATGAACACCGGGCGGGGACCGTCCCATTGCTCCAGAGCGGAAAGGGCCGCGTGGAGCTGGCCTTTGCCACCATCAATGAGAAAGATGTCTGGCGGAGATTCATCCTCCTCGCGCAGTCTGCGGAACCTTCGATGGACAACCTCGCGAATGGCCGCGTAATCGTCGATCCCCTCCACCGTCTGGATCCGATAGCGTTTGTAACCGGGTTTGAAGGGCAGGCCGTCGATGAAGCGGACCAGGCTGGCCACCATCTCGGACCCGGAAAGGTGGGCGATATCCACGCCTTCAATCGTTCGCGGGGGCTGGGTCAGCTTCAGCACACGCTGAAGTCCTGCCAGACCTTTTCTGGGATCCACATGAAAAACCTCGGGCTGCACATGGACGTCGATCTTGCCCCGCTCGTCCAGCTTCTCGAGGTACTCGATTTCATCCCGCAACCGGGCCGCTTCTTCGAACCGCAGGGCTTCTGCCGCCTCTTTCATCTCTCGCCGCAGGTCTCTCAGAAGCCCTTCTTTGTCTCCTTCCAGGAATCGCTGTAGCCGTCGGATGTCTTTGCGATATTCCTCCTTGGAAATCCGCAGGTTACAGGGCGCGGTGCACTGGTTGATGGCGGCCAGAAGGCAGGGGCGGAAATGCCGCCACCGCGGATCGTCTTCTCGTATGTCAAGCTGGCACGTACGGAATTTGAAAATCTTTTGCAGGACCTGAATCGCCCCGCGCAGCACACGGGGGCTCGTGAAGGGCCCATAAAGCTTGGTGCCGCGCTCCTGCGGTTCCCGTGTGAACACGACCCGCGGGAAATCTTCGCGGATATAAATTTCCAGGTAGGGAAACGTTTTGTCGTCTTTGAGCTCGCGATTGTATTTTGGTTGAATATCCTTGATGAGCCGTGCTTCCATGAGCACGGCATCCACTTCGCTTTCCGCCTCGATATAATCGATGTCCCGGATTTCCTGCACCAGTTTTGCCGTGCGCGGGTCCTCGGCGGCGGCCTTGAGAAAGTAGCTGCTCGCGCGATTGCGGAGGTCTTTGGCCTTCCCGATGTAAATGACCCGACCGGCCTCATCTTTCATGAGGTAGACGCCGGGTTTGTGCGGAAAGCTCTTGACCTTTAAAGCTGCCGGAGAGCGTGTGTGATCCGCTTCCTTGGACGCCATCGTCGAACACCTCCATCGGCCCCTGTCCTTGATTATACCGGGTGACAGTGGCGGAGACGGCTGAGCCCGGCCATCCTGTCCGCAGCCAATGTGTATCCTGCGAGCAGGCTCCGCGAGTGCAGGGGGAACCACCCTGCTCTCACCTTGGTGGGGGAACGTCACCGTCAATAGCCCCACCCACCGGCGCGGTCTTAACGTAAGGGTTGATGAGTCCGGAGCACCCTCGGGTGCCCCCGACGACCTGGGAGGCTGCGCACCAGTCCCGTGCAAGCCGCGGCCATGACCGGAAAGGCGGGGCGTTGCGGTTATGGCCCCGGCATCTCTCAAAAACGCTGATCTTGCAACTTGATACGCAAATCCCCAAGAAAGGGGGTGATTGACGGCGCCCAGAGGCAGTGCCGAAGAGCGGCGCTGTCGCTGGTCAAATGAATCGTGAACGATTATCATAAAAATATGTGTCAATTGCCGGGATCTGCCGCCGGCGGCAGCCCCTCAAAAGTCGGATCTGTTTTTTTTTAACAGGTGACCGCAATGGCTCGGAAGATCTTGGACCGGAAAGCCCTCCGTCAGCAGGCGGAGGCGGCAGAGGCGGCTTCCCAGGAGGAAAAATCGAAAGCAAAGTCTTCCCGGAAAAGTCGTCCTAAAGTCAAAAAGGTCGTCAAACGCATCGCTTTGTGGGGAGTATTCAGCCAGGCCCTCGTCGAAGTGCAGACATTTGATTACGCTCATCGGGAAGATGCCGAGCGCGTGGCACGGGAGCTCTCCGAAAGCAAGAAAGTTCCCCATTTTGTTCAGCTCGTCAAACGGGAAGTTGAAGTAGAGATGCCGGTGGACGAGGCGTGACCGGTGGCGGATGACCACGTGGATGCTGTGTTGTCCGGGTTGGAGCCTTTCCGTCCGCTGCTGTGACAGCGAAGTGGCCCGGGCAAACGTCCCGGCATGGTTCAGCGTACCGAGAGGGCGAGAGGATGCGATCGCATTATTTTAACCTGCGCCTGATGCAAGTCGCTGTGTTCTGCGTGGCGATCGGGGCACTCGTCCTATCAGGGGGATGCGGGAAATCACGTTCCGGCGGCGATAATGAAACGCCCTCCGTTGCCCGACTGGATGTCGGCGAGCTCCCGGGTCTCGGTGATCCCCTTCCACCCCTGGATGAAGGCCGCCTGGAGATCAGTCCACCGCGTGACTGGGTGGTGTCGCCGCGGTCCAGTCGGTACATTGTTCGATTCCAGGCAGCGGAAGGAAGTCCCTACCCGACCGTGATCGTAACAGCTCAGGACTGCCAGCAGTTCAAAAACATCGATGCCGGCAATGTGGGCGCGTTTGCCAAGTTCGTCGCCTCGGAGCTGGCTTCCGCGGGCGTCAAAACCACCGTCAAAACGGGGCAAATTGGCCAGCTTGTCGGGGTCATGTACACCCGGCGGGCGCGGGTGAAAGACGCCCTTGGTGGGATCGTCGATCGGGTATTCTTCGATACGGTAGTGGCCGGCCGTCGCTACCAGTTTGAGCTTCGCTCTCCCCCGGAAAACGTGGGCCTTGCCGAGCCCTATTTTCTGGCCATTGTGCGTGGGGCGAAAATAAGCGGGGTGGGAGAACTGGAAGAAACACTCGCCGCGGAAGAAACTGGGGCCAAATCAGAAAGGAAAAACGGTCCATCGCCTGCCTCGGGAACTGCTCAACAGCCGAAGAAAGAGGCAGTTGCCGCGCAGAAGGGGGAAAAACCCGTGGAACAGGCGAAAACGACAGAGCAAAAGCCGGAAAAACCCGTCATCCCGGAAAAGTCCGCCCCTGCCCAGACCGCGGCCCAACAGACCAAGCCGGCCTCTCCGGCAAAGCCGGAGCCATCTCAGCCCGAGGACAGCGGAAAGAAAAAAGGTAAGTCGGCAGAGGACCTGCTGAAAGAGGTGGACAAACTCCTTCAATGACGGAGGGCACATCGGTGGCGGGGCGGTCGGTGTGGGGCATGTAGGTCGCCGGGATATCGACAGACGCCCCTGGTTGAATCACAATGATAAGCAAGCCGCGCTCATGGCTAGAATTGGCGGAACGGCACGGCAGGAGGTGCCCGGCATTCGGAGGACGGTACCTTGGGCTTGGGGGCATGGAAGGCCGAAGGTGCATTGTCATATAACAGGTGTCTCTTCAATTGTGTAGGTGGGAAAGGCCAGCGATGCATTTCGAACCTGGGCATACAGTCGGCATTGACTTGGGAACAACGTTCTCCGCGATCGCTATTCTGGACGACGAAGGACGCCCCCGCGTCATTCCCAACGATGACGGAGAAATCGAGACGGCCAGCGTGATCCTGCTGGCGGAGAGCGGCCACGTTATCGTGGGCCCCAACAGAATGCGGGCGGCTATGGAAGATCCGCAGAATGTGATCGAGCGGATCAAACGATACATGGGCATGCCCGACTATCGCCGTACCTTCGACGGACGGGAAATCTCTCCGGAATTCATTTCGGCTCTGATTCTCAAAAAGCTGCGTCAGGACGCAGAAAAGCAGATCGGCAAGATTGGCAACGCGGTCATCACCGTACCGTATTACTTCAACGATGCGCGGCGGAAGGCCACCCAGGATGCGGGGCGGATTGCCGGGCTCAACGTGATCGACATTATGAATGAGCCCACCGCCGCCACGCTGACCTATGCCTATAAAGAGGGAATTCTCGGGAACCCGGAAGTCCGGGTCGATAAACCCCGGAAGGTCCTCGTGTACGACCTGGGCGGCGGGACGTTCGACGTGACCGTCGTGGAATACACCCCCACCCAATTCCGGGTCTTGGCGACCGACGGCGACGTCCAGCTCGGTGGCGTGGACTGGAATGACCGCCTTCTCGACTATGTGGCGGACGCGTTCAAGCAGCGGCACGGCATCGATCCGCGGGAATCACCCCAGATGATTCAGATCCTGCGGAACGACTGCGACCTGGCCAAAATTGAGCTGTCGGAGAAGACCGAGACGGTCATCCATTGCCGGTACGAAGGTCGTGCCATCGACGTGCCCATCACCCGCGAGTTGTTCGATCAACTGACGGCTGACCTCCTGCAAAGAACAGCCGACACGACGCTCCTTGTGCTGGAAGAGGCGCATGTGCGGCCTGAGGAACTGGAAGCAATTGTGCTGGTGGGCGGCTCCACGTTGATGCCGCAGGTGCCCGCGATGATTCGGCGGATCCTCAATCGTGAACCATATCGCGGCATCTCGCCGCACACGGCGGTGGCCGAGGGGGCGGCGATCCACGCGGCAATTCTCGAAGCGAAATACCGCGGGGAGCAGAGCGAACTTGCGGAGAGAATCCGGCGACGATTGCAAATGGTGCAACAGGAAAACGTCAACTCGCACGGATTGGGGATCGTGGCTCTCGATCCGAAGACGGGCAAAACGATCAACCACGTGATGATTCCGCGGAACAGCCGGATTCCCATCGAAGTCCGGCGAATCTTCAAAACCACCAAGGACAACCAGGAACGGATCACGGTGCAGGTTCTGGAAGGAGACGCCCCGGAT
>NZ_JACIYL010000290.1 GCF_014359955.1 Thermogutta sp.
CAAAATGCGAACAAATTGAAGGTTGCTGAAATCTAATAGGGGCGATATTCCGACCAAAACGGCTAGGTCGAACGGGGTTCCCCAACCCTGCCGGTATTTACCAGCCAAACCGGTGATATTTGTCGGGTCCACGGCGCCATATGGCCCCACAGGGCCGGGTGTGAGGGAATCGTTGGGAAACCGGAAGTAATTGACTCCATCACTGGAAACTTCCACGTACGCAAGTTCCAGAAAGGTATCGCTAAAGCTGTTTTCAAACACGGCGAAGTCCCAACCGGGTCCGTCGAAAATTGGCCGATCGAATGTCAGGACAATGCTTCCTCCTTCTCCCAAACTGACAACATCGAACGAATCACCCACCGCCGGTCCCAGGGCTTTGTTCGGGGTTTGCCAGGTGATGGAAACATTGGCCCCCGGTTGATAATCCAGCCAGCCGCTTGCCCACCCTACAAATGCGGGATCGGACATATGGACCGCCAGGGAACCCGGCTGACCCGCGGCGGGATCATAGGGCCCGGCATCGACTTCTCCTTTCACCATCATCAATACCACAGGGGTCAGGAGGAAAAGGCTCACGAGTTTGCGCATCAATGGCTCCTTTCTGCTGAGTCTTTTCCCCTCGGAACTCACACCAACCCCTCCGAGCCTCGCGCTGACCGCCAGCGCGAAATCCGATCACCATTCACTGACAACCTCTCCACCTGCGCGGGTGCAAAGGGCCGCCAGGACTTTGAGGTCCATCGTTTCCTTGAGAAAGTGCACCGATCCATCCGTGAAGAGTCCATTCGCCCCACCTGGATGTTTGCTCCGGATGTCGTTCTCGAAAGCCGGGGCCTTGTTGATCGAAAAAGCCTGGTCGAACACATTCAGCCCGTTGATCCACTGTCCGTCGCGGAATCCGGAGTCCTCCGAAATGATCAGCGTGTGCGATGTCCCGTCGGTACAGTCGGCCACCGTCAGTGCGCGGTCATAGAGCAACATTCCTTTGGGCGGATTGTTCGGGCTGGTGATGCGTTCTCCGTAGATACCCCCGTAATCGCATGGACCACGCCCTTGCCGCAGTTCACGCTGGTTGGTCGCGCTGGGGCAGATGTAGAGTGGCAAAATCGTGGCGGCCGCTTCGGCATTCTCTGGTGCGTCGAATGGTTTACCCGTGTCGATGCGATCATAGAGAGGTTTCTGCTCCACGTACGGCAGGAGGAAAACAGACCATGCGAGTTGCCGTCCGGCAGGACCATAGGGTCTGCCGGTTTTGGGATTGATCATCGCGCGATGTTCTATACCGCCAGGTGGAAAGCAGCCCATCGCCTGGTGGTAATTGTGCAGGCCCAGCCCCATTTGACGGAGGTTGTTTGTGCAGGAGGCGCGGCGCGCGGCCTCCCGAGCCGCCTGCACAGCCGGCAAAAGGAGCCCGATCAGCAGCCCCACAATGGCGATGACGACCAGCAGTTCCACCAGGGTGAAGCCGACGCGGCGCGCAGGTGCAGCGCCGTGTTGCGGAATCTTGCAATCTCCCATGAAATCAGGCACACCCCAGAATAAGCCGTGTTACCTGCGGCCTCCGTCCCACGCAGAGGACCGACAGTCCTGCGTTGGTAGGTCTTCTGACTTCCGGACTCGACCCGGCCCGGCCTTCTCGTCGCAACGAACCTCGGCGATCAAGACCGCCGGGGCCTTTTTGCCGCGACAATGGCCAAGGAGACTGGGCGGGTCTGGTAACGTCCGGTCACAGCGGCGGGGACCGTTCCGGATTTGCACCGGATTCCCTGTTACCCGACCAGACAAGCCGTCTGGCCGGACACCAACGCCCAACGCCATCATGCTAGCAAGGCGACACGGTCCTGTCAACGGGCAGAACTGGCCCCGCGTTAATAAAACGGGAAATGGAGTGGATTTCGGAACAGTTGCCCTTTTCCAACAAATCCGTTAGACAAATCCGGGTTTGAAACTTCTCTTACTATTAGGGAGCCATAAGGACGACGAGGCGTGATGCCCCATGACGAGTATGCCAACCTCCTCGAAAGATTCCGCGACGGCGATCCGACAGCCCTGGCCGAGTTGTACGATCGCTTTGCGGGGCGTTTGTACCGCGTAGCGTTCAGGATGCTCGGGGAACATGCCCTGGCCGAGGACGCCGTGCAGGAGGTCTTTCTGGGGGTTTTGAAGGTGCGTTATCGCCTGGGCACGCTGGAAGATCTCTCCGCCTACCTGTTTTGTTGCCTGCGGAGGGCGGTGGCAAGACTCCAGGCCGTTCGACACCGCGATCAACAAGCGGAATGTGATCGCTTCCACAACTCGGCGACTTGCACGCCGGAAGGACGACCCGGAGAAACGATCTGGTCGAAAACGGTGCTTCAGGCGCTCCAACGCCTGCCATCGGAACAGCAAGAGGTCGTTCTGCTGAAAATCGATGGCGAACTGACGTTTGCCGAAATCGCGACGGTCCTGGGAATCAGCCCGAATACGGCAGCCAGTCGTTATCGCTACGCTCTCCAAAAACTTCGTCAATACCTGCGTTCTCAGGGAGAATAGCATAACCATGGCGTCGCCAGACGATCTGAAAGCTGAAGAGGTGAGTTCTCTCGAGCAGATGCTTACGAGCCTGCCTCGCGTCTCTCCCCGTGGGGAGCTTCGCGAGAGGATCCTGACGCAGGCCCGGGAATACCTTGAGAAGGAAAAACGGCGTCGTCAAATGTTTTGGATGAGCTTTGCTGCTGCCTGCATGTTCCTGGCATGCCTCCTTTTCACATGGACCCAGGGCATGAGATTGAAGGTGCTGGTTCCAGCACCCGCTCCCCGGGATTCAGTGGAAATGCAAATCTGGCAACAACAACTTCGGTTCCTGCAGGCCAATGGACGCATGGACGCTCTGTTCGCGGACACAGTGCGAGATGAGGAGTTTGTGAAACCTTCGTACCCGCATTAGAGGACAGTCACAAGGGCGCCGCACTTGGCGGCGGTTCGCTGGGAGCTTTGCTATGGCGTACCTGATTCTTATTACTCTTGAGAGTCTGGTGGTTTCCCTGCTTCTGGTCGCCATTCTCGTAGCGCTAGGTAGTTCCGCATCACGGCTGGTGCGAGGAGGAATTCTCATCATCATCGCTGGGATCGGCGTGGCCTTGACGGCGTGGATCCTTTCGCTTTCGCTCACGTTGTTTGCAAGCTGGGTCGGCAAAAATCCTCTGCGATTGCTCGCGCTGGCCATTCCTATTATCGCCCCCTACGTCCTGGGAGTGGTGCTCTTACTCAAGGGCTGGCAACGCGACAGGGCTGACAAGACGCTCTTGCCACGGGCAGCAGCGTGGTCCCGGATGGGATTGACCGCCCTTTTTCTCGCCGCGATCATGCTCGAGCTATTGACTCTCATGATGATTGATTTGACGGTACGCCAAACCATGGCAGCAGTACGGGTGGAAGCCTATACGCTGGCGGCCTCGGTGGCTCCTGAACGTCTGCCCGAAAGCGAAAACGCCGCCATGCTCTACGATCCCCTCTTTTCCAACTGGCACGTCACCCAAAAGGACTGGCCCGAGGTGTACGTGCAAGCCAGCGAGGCCTTAACCGGGGAGATGGAAGACGGGACGACCTCGCAAGCCGGGTCCCAGAATTTGGAACACGAGGCTTTTGATTTCGGCAACCCTGAGTTGGGGGAATTCCTCCGTCAGCGAGCAGGCGAGCTGGCCCTGCTCCGTCGGGCCGCAGCCCTGCCCGCGTGTCATTTTGAACGGGATTATTTTCGTCCCAGCCTCACCATGCTCCTGCCCCAACTGTCCGACTTCCACACAGCGGGTCGGCTCCTCGCCCTGGATGCCCGGTATTCTCTGGCGCATGGTGATTTTGCCCAAGCCATTGACGACATTAACGCCCTTTTTGGTCTCGCCCGCCATTCCAAGGAACCTTTTTTCGTCGGCCTGCTGGTGTCGATAAGCCTGGAAGCTTCAGCCGTAAGAGAGCTCGAAAATTTCCTGATGCATGCGGAACTCAGCCAGGAAATACTGGCCCGGATCCGGCTCGAATGGACCTCTTCCCTGCAGGAGGTATTCAGCCGTTCCGTTCGAATGGAGGAAGCCATGGGACTTTTAACATTCTGCTCTGTTGCCACCGGCGAGTTACCAGCAACGACGGTGGTCGCACTGAGCCGGGGAGGCGAACCGCCGCTGGTGAGTCAATTGCCAACCTTTCGCTCTCCGTGGCTTGTGGATGATTTGACACTGTTCCGAGAACTCATGAAAGACGTTGAATCCTTCGCGAGTCTGCAGCTTTTCCCCGTGACTCAAAGACTGGAATCGGTGGCATCTTTGGACGAGGAGGTTGACAATGCCCGATGGAGAGCCCCCCTGACCCACGCCATTTGTCCCTCCTACCGCAGTGTCTACCTCGCGCTGGCCAGGGCCGAAGCGCGTCGGCACGTGGCGGAGGCCGGGCTGGCCGTGTATCGTTACGCCCTCCGTCATAACCGACTTCCAAAAACCTTGGACGAACTTATACCGGATGAGCTGCCATTCGTGCCGATAGATCCTGCGGATGGGCATCCCCTGCGAGCCCGATTGGCTAGCAAGGATGCGCTCATCCTCTACAGCCTTGGACCCGATGTTAAGGACGACGGCGGACGCCCGCTGAAGTTCGATGCCGCCAAGGGCGTCTTTGAAGGAGACGTGCGCTTTGTAGTTCGTTGGGTCCCCGCGAGAAATCGAGCGGAGACCTCCGAATGAGCGGGGAAGCCCGCCCTTCTTTGCCCCGTCGCAGAGGCATCCCCCTCGCGTCCGACTCATCTCCATCTTTTCCATCTTTTTTCTGCGGCGGGAAAGAAACGCGGACCTTGGCAAGGACTTGCGCGAAAGTGATTTTCAGCCCCGGGGGAACGTGCTCATCAGATGTACATTCCAGTGTGCGCACAACCCATCTTGCCGACCGGGCTTTAACGACTCGGCGCAGTCGCTCGTTAAACGGTAGGGGCCATTCATGA
>NZ_JACIYL010000291.1 GCF_014359955.1 Thermogutta sp.
GGCTGAGTTGTAACTGATTCCTGCGGCGAGAAAAATGCCGGGTTCAGTAAACCGCCAGGAAAAGACAGCAAGGAGTGTGATATGGATGCACAGGCGGCGGTGGATTTATTCAGGACGGCAATCTGGATGGGGTTTTTAATTAGCGCGCCCGTTCTTTTAGCAGGGATGGCCGTCGGGCTGATCCTGGGGCTGCTGCAAGCGGTGACGCAGATTCAGGAGCAAAGCCTCGTGTTTGTTCCCAAGGTCGCCGTGATGGTCATTGTATTTCTGCTCACTTTACCATGGATGCTGGTGCAGATGCTTGAGTATTCGCAGGAGCTACTGAGAGGCATGTCGGGCACAATTTATTAGGGTAAACAGTAGTCCGAAAAGTAAAAAACACGGCAAGCGATATAACGTGGCTTTTTGTGCAGAATAAATGACCGAGGGAAAAGAAAGTCCGCGAAGAAGGCGGCGATGGGAAAAAGAATGAATGCGGAGTCGATGACCGCGTTGTCCGCGTGCTGCGGCTGCAAGGTGAGAGTCGGCGTTTTCGCAGGCCAACGGTTGATATGGTCGTTTACTTGCTGAATCAGTTTATTCTGCTGATGCTCGTTTTTATTCGCATGACAGGTCTGGTTCTGTCCGCGCCGGTGCTTTCTCATCGGCTTGTGCCGATGCAGGTTCGCATTCTATTGGCACTGGCCCTGGCCGTGCTGATTTTACCCGTATTGACGGTTCCCCTGCCGCAGGTCAATAACATCCTGGAATTTGCTGTGATGGTCGCGTCGGAATTGGGCGTGGGATTCGTCCTGGGGCTGGGGGTGATGCTGATGATCCAGGGGATGCAGTTGGCGGGCGACATCATCTCGAGGATGGCAGGGTTGGGAATCGGCGATGTTTACGATCCGACGAGTGACAGCGAGCTTTCCGGTTTCAGCCAGTTTCTCTTCATTCTGGGGACGGTGGTGTTTCTGGTGACGGGAGGAGAAAAGGCCCTGTTGAGCGGGATTCTGGAAAGCTACGCGGTGCTCAAGCCCGGCGTTTTGTTTTCAGTTTCTGATGCGACCACACTTCTTCTGGATTGTGTGACATTCAGTTTCGTGCTGGCGGTTCGGGTGGCGGCGCCGGCCATGGCGGCCCTGCTGACCGTGACGCTCGTCCTGGGGCTGATCAGTCGGACTCTTCCTCAGCTCAATCTTCTCATGCTGGGCTTTGGGCTGAACGGTATGGCGGCGCTGGGGACGCTGCTGCTTTCGATAGGATTCATTGTGATGATTTTTGAGCAGGATCTGACCAACACGTTCCAGCGGGTGTTTCCCTGGGCGGCTGGATTCTGACGGGGTCATCTGTTCCGACCGTGAGCCATGCCGGACGATGCAGGCGAAAGAACGATCGAGCCAACGCAGCACCGGCGGCAGAAGGCCCGGGAGGAAGGGCACGTCGCGCGAAGCTCGGATCTCGTCTCGGCCCTAATTTTGCTGGCAGGAACAGGGGCGCTCGTAATCAGCGGTCCGGCCCTTGTGGAAAGCGTCGTGCGGCTGACTCAGCGTTATCTGGGCGGCGAAGCGTGGCTCACGACTGATGTCAACACGACGAGCGCCATGTTTCTCGAGGTGGCTGAGGAGATCGGTCTGGCGCTGGCGCCGATCCTGGTGGCAGTGGTGATTGCGGCGGTAGCGGGACACTTTATTCAGTTCGGATTCCTGTTTTTGCCACAGAAGGCTGCCCCCGATTTGACGCGGATCGACCCGCTCAAGGGCTTTGGGCGGATTTTTTCACTGGCGAATATTGTGCGACTGCTGTTCGGTATATTCAAGATTTTAGTCGTGGGAGCTGTCGCGGCCGTCTATCTGGCATCGAAAATAGATTCGATATTCCTGCTGGGAGCATTGTTACCCGGAGAAATTGCGAGTTTCCTTGCGGAATTGCTTGTTTGGACAACGCTTCGCCTGGGGATTGCGCTTCTGGTGCTGGCGATCCTGGACTTTGCATTTCAGTACTGGAAACGCGAGCAGGACCTGAAGATGACTCCGCAGGAGCTACGGGAAGAGCTGAAAAACCTGGAGGGTGATCCCCAGATTGCGGCGCGCCGCAAGGTCGTCCAGCGGCAACTGATGCTCAATCGGGTCAACCAGGCGGTGCCCAAGGCCGATGTCGTGGTGACCAACCCCACGGAGTTGGCGGTGGCCCTCAAATACGATCCGGAGACGATGGCGGCTCCGGTGGTGGTGGCGAAGGGAGCGGGCCTTGTCGCGCAGCGAATCCGCAAACTGGCCGAAGAGCATGGTGTCCCCGTCATCGAGAAAAAACCGCTGGCCCAGGCGCTTTATCGTACCGTGGAGGTGAATCAGCCCATTCCGGAAGACCTGTACGCAGCCGTTGCCGAAGTGCTGGCCTACGTCTATCACCTGAAAGGCAAAAAGGTGCCACCGCCGAGGGCCGCATGATCGATCCACGCGTTCACAGAGGGACACGCATGCGTTCGGCAAGCCAGGCCAATGCTCCGTTGTACGACCTGGTCACGCGGGACGGGGCGACGAGGTCTGAGAGGACCTGGGAACGTCGGCCGGATCGTGAGACGGCGGTAGGGGGTACCCGTATTTTTCGAAGAAAAACCGCCACCGACGGGCGATTTCTCGCTGAACGGCCGGATCCAGCTCAAATTTATTCCGCTTGTAGTTGGATCGCTCGGCAATGAATTGGCGGAGGCGCGGCCGGACGATCTCGAAATCGCCAAGGTCGAGCTCCCGGTAGAGCCTTTCCATTTCGCGCTCGGGATCGGCGACGAGGGCTTCGTAGCTGACCTCGGCCAGTTGGCCGGCCGGGACCAACGGTCTTGCCCGTTCAAAGGCCTCGTACATCCGGCAGAAAGTTGTCAATACCCGTTCTTCCAGGCCCTGATAGTGGGGAACTTGCAGGCCTTCGTCCTTGGAAAGTCGCTTCCAAAGGTTAATCGTCGAAGGATAAACGGCCAGCGGATCGCGGTAGATGTGAACGAATTTGGCGCGGGGAAACATCTCCAGAAGGACTTTGATCCGGCAGGTGTGAGGCGGTGATTTGAGGACGATCCGTTTTCCGCACTGGATGGTCACCGCTTTCAGGAAAGTCAAGAATGCTTTTTTCCACCGCTCAAGTTCGCGCTGGGGCACGTCTTCGAGAGTCAAATAGGCATCATAACGAGGTGGTTCGTTGGGAAAAATCAAACTTAAATAGGGCGAGGGCACGCCCATGTTGCAGAGGGCGAATTCGTCCTCCTGAGGGCGGTTCCAGTCGAACGGCATGTTATCGATAGGGCGCATTTTGGGCATGAGGAGCCCCACCAGCGGCGCCAGGAACCAGCGAGACACGAGAAAATGGTTGGGGGCGAAGCATGCGTAGCTATCAGGAAATCCGAAACGCGGGTCGAGGATGAACATCTCGTGAAGGAGCGTTGTTCCCGACCGCCAGTGTCCGATGATGAAGATCGGGTCATCGACAAGAGGTGTGCGGGCGATCTTTCTTCCGTAGACGAGTTTCTGAATGAGGGCCAAAAAGGAATTGAAAAGCCCGATGAACGTGATGAGGATGGCCATCCCGAGACGGCGGGGGGCGATCTTGAAGCGATGGTCGGCCATCACTTTGATCCATCCCCAGAACGTGATACCATCCCAAAAACGGGGGATCCAGGGTCGATCGCGATAGCCGCCAACTTCTTTTGCCTTGACACCGTTTTTAGACATGCCTACCTCGTCCGCAGGGTTGGATGGATGGTCAACACGGAGGATTCTGGAAAGGTGAGAAGCCGAACGGCGGGGGTGCACTTCTGACATATTCTTGGCAACCTATCCAGAACTCTCATTTTATCAAAACAATTTCGGCCCGGCGACCAACCTGCGTTTTCCGATCGGGAAAACATTTCCCTCATCGGCAATGTCGCGAGTCAGAATCCAGCCCAGCACCGGAACGGGTTTTGTCATGGGCGTGGAAAGCGAAAACAATCTGGACCTTTCAGGCCATTTTCGGTATCGTTGGCCCCCTGCGTAGGACCTCTCTTGGCAAAGGTTGCGAGAAGAATGCGGAAGCGGAATTTGGGAGAGCGGAGTGGCTGGAAATCCAGGTGTTCTTCAAACCCGGTTGAACATCGTCAAACCACAGGAGTTGGTTTTTCCTGTGGTGATTATCGCCAGCGTCATTGTGCTTCTGATTCCGCTGCCGGTGTGGCTGCTCGACTTTCTCTTAGCCACCAACATCACTGTGGCCATTATCATGCTGCTGACAACCATCTATGTGGCCACACCTTTGGAGTTTAATATTTTTCCCTCACTTCTTTTGGCGACGACGCTGATGCGGCTGGTTCTCAACGTCGCGACGACCCGCCTCATTTTGACGCGAGCGGGAGAGGCCGGTCTGGAAGCGGCGGGGAGCGTCATTCGGTCGTTCGGAGAGTTTGTGGCGGGCGACCAAATCGTCGTCGGTCTGATTATTTTCGTGATCATCGTTGTCATTCAGTTCGTTGTGATCACCAAGGGGGCCACGCGTATCAGCGAAGTGGCTGCCCGATTTACTCTCGACGGCATGCCCGGGCGACAAATGGCCATCGACGCCGATTTGAACGCGGGGATCATCGACGAGAAGGAGGCCCAGCGGCGGCGGGAGGAAATCACACGGCAAGCGGACTTCTTCGGGGCGATGGACGGTGCCAGCAAGTTTGTACGCGGCGACGCCATCGCGGGCATCATTATTACCTTAGTCAATATTATCGGCGGTTTATTCATTGGGATGGTTCAGTTGGGGATGCCGTTCTCTCAGGCGGCGGCCCTGTACACGAAATTGACCATCGGCGACGGGCTGGTGAGCCAGGTTCCGGCATTTCTGATCTCTCTCGCTGCCGGTTTGCTTGTGACGCGGAGCAGCAGTCAGGTCAATTTGCCGGTGGAATTTCTTCGGCAGATGTTTGGTCGTCCGCAGACCCTTGCCGTGGCCGGGGGATTTTTGGGGAT
>NZ_JACIYL010000292.1 GCF_014359955.1 Thermogutta sp.
GAAGAGTGGAGCGATCCCGTGAAACGATGGATCAAGATTTTCCTCATGGCGCTCGGGCCAAGCGTGAAGCGGGGCAGTTGTCCGACGTGGACAATCCGACCCGCGCGCAACTGTGATAGAAGCAGGCGAAGAAAGTATCTCGCCTATTTTTTCGGAGCGAGGAACTCCGCGAGGATATCGATCTCCTCTTTTGTCAGCAGATTCTTGCCCGGTGTGTCCGGGAAGACGTGGTAAGAGGGCATGCCATCATTGGTCTTGGGATAGAACCGCTTGGACTTGGGGTCGGCAATGAACGCGGCAATCCACTTCTTTGATCCGTAGCCGGTCAGATCCGGGCCGGATCCGCCACCCACGCTGTAAAACTTGTGGCAATCTGCACATGTGAAATCTTCAAAAAGATAGAGAGTATCCTGATCGGGTTCAGGCGGTTCTTGGCCGTCGGGCCAATCTTTCTTAGCTTCGGCGGCCAAAGCGTCGATGAGCTTGTCGAACTCTTCTTTTCCGATGTCGCTGATCAGTTCGCGAAGGTTTCCTTTGACAAACTCGACCATGTCGCCCTTGGCAAAGGCTGTCTTGCCAAAGTATTTGTCAGAATCGATTTGTTTTGGATCGAGAAGACCGGCGATCCACTCACGGGTGGCGAAGCCTCCCAGGTCGGGTGCAGCGGTCGAGACGGCCGGAATCCCGTTTTCCGGCAGCGACAGACCGTGGCAGAGTGAGCACTGGGCGAATTCCCACAGCCATCGTGCTTCCGCCTGACGATCACCTGTGGGTCGCGCCGGGAGCTCTCGCTTGCGAGCTTCCCACTGGCCGAGGACAAATGTGGCCGGTGGGGGAGCCGCTTCCTCTTTTTCCTTCTCCTGTGTGTCAGCCGATTTTTCCGGCCAGTCTCCGCGGAGGAAGTCGGCGAGAACGCTCACCTGGGTGGGGGAGAATCGGTTTTTCTCTGGCCGTGCGGCGTCTTCGACAAACTGCGGCATTCGGTCGTTGCGAAGGCTATAAAAGTGCACATGCTGCGGGGAGGCGATGATTCCAATGAGCCATTCGCGAGATCCATATCCGGTTAAATCGGGGGCCTGGCCCACCGGACCGGCGTCGTAGAAGCGGTGGCAGCGGGCGCATTCCTGGCTGGCGATGATTTGCCGTCCCCGGGCGATCAATGCGGCGTCGCGACGATCCATTTCCCGCTGCGACGGCAACCGCGCTTCGGCAGACAGCGCAGCGATGACGGCTTCCTGATCTTCGGGAGGCAGCTTGGTGAAGCGTTCCTCGACGTAGCGAACCATCACGCCCGCGGCAAACCGCGTATTTCCAAAATACTTTGCACTGGAAATCTGCTTGGGATCGAAAAACCCTTTCAGCCATTCCCGAGTGGCAAACCCATAAAGATCCGGGGCACTGGGATTGTCGCCGATCATCTTCAACGGATCGGGACCTGAAAAGTTGTGGCAACTCAAGCATTGCTGCTCATAGAGGCGGGGACCTTCCAGCTTGGGGTCCTCGCGAAGCAAACTGAGCGCTCCGGCCGGTGGAATTCCCCCTCGCAAAGCAATGAGCTCCACCGTGCGTTTGGCTTCTTCTTCTCCGGCTGCCCGCGCTTTCTGGAAATCGGCATCCAGCCAGTCGTGTCGATAGGAGGTATACGTGAAGTACGCCAGCCCTCCCACGATGACCAGCGTGACGAGGATATTCCAGACGTGACCCAATTGCCATCGTCCAAGAATGGGCATGAGGATGACCAGGATGGCGATCAAGCCGGGGATGACGAAGATTGGCAGAATTTTCAATTCGCCGGGGAAAATATTGGAAAAACCGTACAGTCCCCGGAAGGACCATTCAGGGCGAGCCGCTGCGTAGAAATGGGCGGGGTCGGTGTCGGCAGGGGCTCCCAGTGGTGCGCCCATGTGTTCTGCTGGCGATTGCCACGCGGCCAGCGAACCGAGGCCGGGGAGTCCCCGCTGACAAACGAGGAGGAAGATCACGGCCAGCGTCACAAGGCACGCCACTCCCTGAATAAGCACGGGAAACCGCGGGTCGGGCCTGGCCCGAGGATAATCCTGCGGGCGCTCTTCCACGGCTCGCGCAGCCCGGCGAGAAAGAGCCACATGCGCCAGGGCCAGAAGCCAGATCCCGATGCCGAAGACCGCCACATGCAAGGCGAAGAATCGCGTCAGAGTGAGGTGTCCAAATTCAGCCCCGCCCACCGCCAGCCGATAAAGAGCGCCGCCGATCTGGGGCAGAAGCATGAGGAAGCTCACCCGTGTTTGCGTCGCGGCGTAGCCCTCCTGATCCCAGCGCAGGAGATCGCCCGTCAGACACGCGCCGAGAGCAAACGCCAGAAGGAGCAGCCGAGTCCAGAACACCCATTCCCGGGGTGCTGTGTAGAACCTGGTGAAAATGCGAATGAGGATTGTCAACGCCAGAAAGCCAACAAGAACCTGGGCCCCCCAGTAGTGAAGACCGCGCAACAACCAGCCCAGGGGAATCTGGTATTGAATGAAGTACACGCTTTCCCAGGCCGTCTGCGAGGAGGGGCTGTAATATATCCAGAGGAAAAATCCCGTGATGGCCTGCTGGACAAGGAGGAAGAAAATGACGGAAAGGCAGATGGGCCACCAGCAGCGGCCGAAAGCATCGCAGCCCCCACCGCAGCTTGCCCGCCAGATTGAACGCCAGCCAGTCCGATCATCCAACCAATCGGCGAAACTCATCGATTCACCTTTACCAGCGGTCAAAGGGTTGAGATTGCTGTCTCTCCTGAATACCCCGATTCCGACGGAGCCCAACACGCCAGAGAGATACGCGTTCCGTTATTCGCGCAACTCTTTTGTGTCGCAGTCGCACAACAGGTCAAGTGATGGCATATCTCAGGCGATGGGGATCTTCTGGGCTGTTCCGACCTGAAAGTTCTGGAATTCTACCCAAACTTCCTGTCCGTTGCGAACCTCTACTGAGAGAGTATCCATGTCCCGTGGGCTTGGGGAGACGGCGTCCAAACGTTTGCCATTCAGATCGAATCGCGCAAGGTGACAGGGACAGAAAAACTCACCAGCGTTGCCCTGACCCTGTCCCGGGCGGTACTCGACAGCGCAGCCCGCGTGGGGACATACCACGTGGAGGGCCTGGACCGTGCCATCAGGCAGAAGCCGCAAATAGACAGCCCCCACTGGTTCCCGCGAGAGGGTCCAGCCGTTGCGCTTCTCCGCCACGATCGGGAACTTTCTCGGGGAGCCATCTTTGGGCAGGTTGTCGAGGGTGGTCAGCCGAACGAGAAGCCCGCCTTTGCGGCCACCCCGCAACGGCGCCAAAAAAGCAACCAAGCCGGTCACCAGCGAGGGGCCGAGTGCGATCAGTCCCAGGATCCAGGCGATAAGGCTGCCCAGGACACCGCGGCGGTTCGGGGCCGAAGAAGGCCCATTTGCCCCGGCACAACACGGCGGCAAAGAAGCCGATGGCGAGCTTTCGCGGGATTGTCCCGACATTTCATTGTGTTGCATGGCTTGGCTCCGGTAACGTGCCGACGAAGCTTCCGGTTTGTTGAGCTTCCGGTTAGCATTCACCAGGTTATTGCAAGCCCAGTTGAGCGATTCCTTCTACGATAAAGGAACGGCATTGGTTTGACCGGCCATCATTACCCGTTTCTGTGCTTGCCCTCACCGCGTGGTCGATCCAGATGCTTTATTCGCCTGAATGGGGCCTCGGGCGCCATAGGTGCAGCATCTTCTCGTTGAGTTGCCTGGGATTTGGGCTTGCCGGGACGTCGGCCTGCCCATCCTGTAAACACTCCATGTCGGGTACGGCAGGCATGACTATTGTTGCATGGCCCGACGGGCAGCGTCAAGCACGCGGGCGCGGGCGGCATCCAGCGGTCCGGGAACCGTGGCACCGGCCGCCGATTTGTGCCCTCCGCCCCCAAACACCGCTGCCAGACGGCTGCAATCGACGTGACACCGGCTGCGAAAGCTGACCTTGAACTGTCCTGGTACGTGCTCGATGAACATGAGAGCCAGCTCCGTCCCCGCCACGGTCAGCGTCGTGTTGATGATGTCTTCGGTGTCAGAAGACAGCGCCCCGGTCTCGGCGAAATCGGTGTTCAAAATGTACGAGTGAATGATGCGCCCATCCAGCTCTGTCTCTGCCCGAGCCATGGCCCGCCCCATCAGTCGAAATCTCCCCAGACGTTCGTTTTCAAAAAGCTGCCGATAAAGTTTATCCGGGGCAACGCCAGCCCTGGTAAGCTCGCCCGCCAATTCGAACGTTTCTGCCCGAACAGAATTAAACCGGAACCACCCGGTGTCCGTGGCGACGGCCGCAAACAGCAGTTTTCCCAGCCGGTGAGTGAAGGGAAGCCCCAATCGCCGCACGAGCTCGGCAATAATTCGGCCGGTGGCTTCGGCCTGGGTGTCCTTGAAAAGTTCCGCCCCCAGATCATCGCCGCTGACATGGTGGTCGATGACGATTTTTTTGCGGGAAAACTCCTTGATGACAGGGCCCATGTCGCCCAGTTGGGCCCAGGCCGTTGTGTCGAGAACGACCAGGATATCCGCCCGGTCAATCTCCTCTTTGGCTCGGGGATCGCACAGTTCGATGAGTTCCTGGTTTTCATCGAGGAATTGCAGGGCAGGGGGAACGGTGAAAGCGTTGACACAAGCCACCTGCCGCCCCAGTTGCCGCAGCACATCTGCCAGAGCAAGCTCGCTTCCGATGGCATCGCAGTCGGGGCGAATATGCGTGGTCAACAAAAACCTTTGGTGTTCGTTTAAGACCTGCAGGAGGCGGGGCCAATCGACAACCAGCGGCGTGGTTGCGATTTTGGGGGCTTGTTCACACGACACGAGGTCTCTCCCTATTCGTGTTCAGAGTTTCTTTCGGCATCCACCCAGATCGTCGCTGTTTTCGAACAACCGGGCCGAGGAAGGTTTCTACCTCCGGCATTGGCGATCCTTTTCAGCA
>NZ_JACIYL010000293.1 GCF_014359955.1 Thermogutta sp.
CAGGGAGTAATGGTCGTGTTTCTCGACCGCGTTCCCCCAGGCGCTGAGTGCAAAAACGACTGCAAGACTGATCGCCCCCATTCCTCCGAGCACTCTGACGATGCCGCGCGCTTGACTGAAGGTGTGACACATGGCAGGGTAACCTCCGCTCAGGATGAACGACCTTTCACATGACGGAAACTGAAATCGTGGCCACGCAGGACGGAAGGAGATTTCCCGTGCCAACGGGCACGAGAGTTATGCACGCATATCTTCCAAACAATCACCTGGAAAAACATAGGCTACCGATTCGGGTGATGCCAGGGATCTCGAATGGGCGGCCTCTCTAGGCTTCAAAAACGTGCGCCAATGATCGTTTAATCATATCCGGCACACACACGCTTGCCACTGTATTTGTAAAAATTTTTGCAGTTTGTGTAGACCGTCTGTTTCCGTTACTTTGTGCTGAAGACGGGCGTCCAACGCCAAAACTCTAGTTGCCGGATGGAGAAGACTTGCGTTATCCGCAAAACTCCCCTTTTCTGCCAGGATTGCCCGAAGATTCTGAGAAACTTTGACGATTCTAACGATTAGCCCGAGTTGTCCGGTTCGATTCGAACTGCCGCTTGGGTCAAATGCGGTAACCGACATTTTTGCAGGTGCGCGGCTTTCCAGCGAGACAGCAACCCGACCATGTCCGACCCCAGGAGTGAGCAGAGAACGGCCGTTCCGGAAAAGGAATCGCTCGCCAGCGAGGCGACGCCGTTGGGGCCTGAGCGCATGGTCTCCGCGCGAATCGACCCTGCTCATTCGGCCCGGCCGGAACCCAACTCTGCCACTCACAACCGCGCCGAAAAGTCGGCCGATCATTCCGAAGAAAACACCTCACCTGTGGAAACCGGGGCGGTTCCGGAGCTCCTTCTGGAAACCGACGAGCCAGGGGAGATTCCGGTCACACAGGAGCGTCTCCGCCGGCAGGCACGGCAACTGGCTGAGTATCTGCGGCGTCGTCAGGCCGATCTCGACCGCCGGGAGGCGCGCTTAAACGCCCAGCTCGCGCAATTGGAAAACGATCTGCGGGCAAGTCGCCTTTTCCTCTCGGAGCGGCTCGCGGAATGGGAAGAGAAACGACGGGCTCTGGCAGACGAGGCGGCCGCCGTTGCTCGTCGCCGGGCAGACCTGGGAGAACGCGAGGAACAGCTTCAACAGCGGGAGCACCTTCTCGCACAGTGGGAAGAAACGCTCCGCCGACGTGAACAGGAGTTGCGGGATCGGGAAGAAGAGCTGGAACGGCGCAGAAAAGAGCTGCTCCAGCGCGAGGCCTCCGTCCGTTTGCGGGAAGAGGATCTCTCGGCCCTGGCGGTCCTTGTGGAGCCGAACTCGACGACGCCGACCGAGGCTTTGCCTTCTTCCGGGCTCAGGTCGTCCCACTATGAGGAGGCCGAGTTACATCAGTTGCTGGAGGAGGCCAGGAATCTGCTCGGGGAACTGCGGGAGGCACGCAAACGTTTCCGCCAGGAAGAGCGGCAATGGCGCCGCCGTTGGGCGGAGGATCAGCGTCGCGCGCTCGCCGAGCTCGAAGAGCAGAAAGAAGCGCTTCGGCGTCGCAGTCATGCTCTCGCCCAATTCCATGAAGAACTCGTTCAGCTCCGGCGGGAAATCGAGGCCAAACAACTGGCGGCGCTGGAACACCACCTGGCCGCTCGAGAGGCGATCGCCGCAGTCGATCCGGACAAGGTTGCAGACATTACTCAAAAAATCCTTTCCCTTCGCAAAGAGCGCGAGGCTCTTCTGCAGGAACAAGTGGAGCGACAGGAGGAGAAGGAGCGAAAACTGGCAGAACTCCATCACCGGACGGAAGCGCTTTTGAAACAGGTTCGGGAGGAAAAGACCCGCCTGGAAACCGCTGTTGCCACGCGATGGGAGGAACTCGACCAACTGGCCCAGCAGTTGGCCGACCAAAAGCGCAGACTGGCCGAACAGGCGGCACGGCTTGCCGAACGGGAACACGCGTGGCGGCTGCACCGGCTCGGCTACCGGGCTCAGATCAGAGACCTCCGCCGCCAGTTGCGGGAAAAGTCCGAACGTGGTTCGACCGCCGTCCTGCCTGCGCAGGCGAATTCTTGCGAAACATCACCCTCCGCATCTAGTTCGTCGGACGGATAGACGAACGTGCTGGCTGGTCTTGTGAAGGTTGAAAAAAACGGGATCTAGACCACACAGGCCAGATCCCGCCAAATCGTATTGCCGTTTTTCTGTGAGTTAAAGGCACCGTCGCCTTGTCGCATCAATACTCGCGATCGGTTTTGATGCCGGGCATCGGCTGCGGATACATGCCGAGGCTCTCATCAAACTGCACCGGAGCCGGCGAATCGTCGGTGAATTTATCAACATCCGGGGCCAGCTCATGGGGATGATTGAGGGCCTCCTCGTAGGTCACGATGCGGCCGAAGTGGGCGGCCATGCGGCCCATGGTGGTCACCAGGCTGGCCTGGACGCCGCGCTCCACTTCGTTGTACGGCTGATCCTTGATGATCGCCTCGATGAGGTCCACCCATTCCATCTGGTAGGGATTGGGTTCCGGCTGCGGGAACGCCCAGATGAGTTTGTCCTGACTGAAATCCTGGCCGGTGAACGTGCGGACCCGGCCGGGGGTGTGGGCGGATGTGGAGATAATGCAGCAGCCCTTCGTCCCATGGCCGTAGCTGGCGAACTCGTTGTGGCAGCCGGCCATCTGTCGGCCGAAGTAGAAGAGCTTCGTTCCGTCGGGGAAGGTGTATTCCACGGAGTACGTGTCGAAATTCTGATCGACGGCATCGCCGCGATAATGTCGGCCACCGAGTGCGTGGGCTTTGACAGGCCAGGCGCCCTTCATCCAGGAGCATTCGTCAATCTGGTGGATGTAGAAATCACTGTACACGCCACCACTGGCCCAGATGAAACTGTGGAACTGGCGGATTTGGTAGCGGAGTTCGCTGATGTTATCGGGTTTGCGGCGGATATTGGCGGCCGGGCCACCCATTCGATAGGCGTGGAAGAACTGAATGTCGCCGATTTCGCCGTCCTCAATCCGCTTTTTCAGTTCCCGACGTCCGCGGCAGTGGCGAACCATCAGGCCCACGCCGACTTTGAGATTCTTCTCCACCGATTTTTTACCGAGTTCGAACATCCGTCGTGAGGTGGGACCATCGACGGTGACCGGCTTTTCCATAAAGACATTGACGCCTTTTTCGATGGCATACGTGAAATGCACCCAGCGGAAGGCGGGCGGGGTGGCAAAGATGGCGACGTCGCCCGGCCGCAGACAATCGATGGCTTTCTTGTAGGCATCAAACCCCAGGAACTGGCGCTCTTGGGGAACATCGACCTGATCGGCATACTGATCTTTGAGGCCTTTGTAGCTGCGGTTGAGACGATCTTCGAAGACGTCGGCCATGGCCACCAGTTTGATCGGCACGTTGAGAATTTTCTGGACGGACATGGCGTCGCGGGCGGCTCCCGTTCCCCGACCACCGCATCCGATGAGGGCAATCTGGATGGTGTTGTTTTCTGCCGCGTGAACGGCGGGGATGGCCGTCCCTGCCAGGGTAGAAAGAGCGGCGACCTGTCCTGTGGTCTTGAGGAAGTTCCGTCGCGTCGTGCCGTGGGTCTTGTCCTTCATGCTGATCCTCCCGTCGTTGATAATGGTTGGTCCGAGAGACTTACCGTCCGAAATTCCGATATCCCGTGCCACACGCGGAACGATTCGTTGCCGCAAAAGGATCGGGCACGAGACTCTGCCTGTCCATGCAATTGACGCGGAGAGCTCGCCACGCGCGGGAAAAACCGATGGATTCATTGTCGCCACCGAAGGAGGACTGTCAATACCGCGGAACCCCAAGTGATCCCCTCTTTTTCTACGGCCTTTTCAGAGACGATCACGCGCCGTGGTAACTCCGCGGGATTGCCACCATGTGGTGGACTCCCGAATTGGGTAATCCGCTGATTGTTTCTTGACGCCACCGGGACCTTCTGGTCGCCTCTTGAGCGACTCGCGAGCGCTTGAGAGTTGCCCAGGCCATGACGTTGTCTCCCGCTTCGGGTGAGTAAAAAAGAGGAGCTCATCGGCGGGGCCCACGGAGATCGCATGGGGACATCCGTCGTGGCGGGAGGGAGTTTACGAAGCACTTCGATGTTGCATTTCGGCGCCTGGGTGCGGCTGATTTGTTCATCGTGTGACTGTTCACACTCCGGCTTTGGCCGAAAGGTCTGATAACGCCCATGGTCGGTGGCAGAGGGAACTTTCATGGCCGTGCAGACGGAGAAAGCCCCCCGGAAGAGAAACTCACTGGCCAGACTAGACGCCGCGACTACACCTTTGCACGGTCCTCACAAAGGTCGCAGGAACTCAAACCAGCGGCAGTATGACCTCTCAGTGACGCGAAGGAAATATCATGTCGAACAAAGTGCGGGCTAAACTCCCAATTGTATAACCTAATGTCTCTGGGTCAGGAAGAAGACGAAGAAGGAAGCGCAACAAGTACCACGCAAGCACTAGGCCTGTCAGGGTGCCAAGGAACACAACCCAATCAACGTGTTTGATCGGAGAGTGCTCCAACAAATTCCAAAGGCGCTTCAAGAAATATATCGCGTCTTGCTCGGACTCCAGGGAGGGTTTGGCCCCATCAGCAATGAAAAAATCGTGCTCGCCGTTCTTTCGACACACATTGTTCCGGGCCGTGCCACCAGCGTTATCGAAATAGGCGATGCCACCGAGTTGATTCTCCTCGCAGGTGTTGCCCTCCAGTGTGGGCGCCGCCTCGGCCCAGACCCAGATGCCACCGGAGCCGTTCTTTCGACACACATTGTTCCGGGCCGTGCCGCTAGCGTTTCCGAAATAGGCGATGCCATCGTGTTGATTCTCCTCGCAGGTGTTGCCCTCCAGTGTGGGCGCCGCCTCGTCCCAGACCCAGATGCCACCGG
>NZ_JACIYL010000294.1 GCF_014359955.1 Thermogutta sp.
GACCCTCCAATGCCGGAAGCGAACACACAATCGCGGCTGTGGAACTTACTTTCGCTCGGTTGGCTTCCCACTCCGGTGCGTTTGCTGGTATTCGGGAGTTGGGGGATCTGCCTGGGGCTGGCCGCGCTGGTGGCCCATATTTCGCGTGCCCCCTCTTATTTGAGCGATGATCCCGAGGTGTGCGTCAACTGTCACGTGATGCGTCCTGAGTACGTGAGCTGGCGTCACAGCAGTCACGCGGAGGTGGCCCACTGCAATGATTGCCACGTTCCTCAGGATTCTTTTTGGCGTCACTGGCTTTTCAAAGCCCGGGATGGTCTCTGGCATGCGACCGTGTTCACCATGCGATGGGAGCCACAGGTGATCAAGTTGTCCAAGAGAGCGGAGCCGGTTGTGGAGCAGAACTGTCGGCGCTGTCATGAAGCGCTGATCAGTTTCACGTCGCTTCGCGAGCATGCCCCGGGTGATCTCCGCTGCTGGGATTGTCACACGGAGGTCCCGCACGGTTCAGTACGGGGCCTGGCGACCACACCCGGTTACCTTGATCCAAGCCTGCCGCCGGTGGGGCCCAACACCCTAGGACCGCGAATCGGCGGGCGCGAGCCCCGGGCTTCTGGCGAGGGTGCCGGTCGGTAATACACTTGAGTCAATTGTCACGCTCTTTTAGGGAATGCGCTCTTTGAAGATTTGAAAAAGAGGTGGAAACGATGGACCAATCGCAACACACTTCACAGCAAAAGCAATGGGCGTGGGTAGGATGGGTGCTTTTCGCTGTCGCATTGATCGTGACATTCGGACTCGGGCTGCTGGCGTCGTCGATCCTCACCCGGCGGCGAGAAGCCCTGCCGCCGCAACCCGTTCATCCCATTGCCAGATGGGAGTCAGACAGCAGCAAGTGGGCGGCTAATTTCCCCCGAGAATACGACCGCTACCGTCAGATGATGGACGATACCACCCGAACGAAATACGGCGGAGCTTTTCCCCGGGATTACCTAGAAGAAACCCCAGCCAACGTGATCCTGTTTGCGGGTTATGCCTTCGCTAAAGATTACCGGCAAGCACGGGGTCACGTGTATGCGGTGGAGGATGTGACGCACACCAAACGGGTCAACGAAAAAACGCCGGCGACCTGCTGGACCTGCAAGAGTACGGACGTCCCGCGGTTGCTGGCTCAGATGTCACCCGCCGACTTTTACAAACAACCCTTCGCGGCGTTTAAGAAGGAGATCACCCATCCCATCGGCTGTTTGGATTGTCATGATCCGACCGACATGCGGTTGGTGATCACCAGGCCGGCGCTTCGCGAAGCACTGCAAAGGCAGGGACGCGATCCCGACAAGCTCTCGCACCAAGAGATGCGGACGATGGTGTGTGCGCAGTGCCACGTCGAGTACTACTTCAAAGGCGAAGGGAAGTACCTGACATTTCCGTGGGACAAGGGCACGTCTCTCGAACAGATTGAGAGCTATTACGAGGAGGCCAATTTCAGCGACTGGACACACGCCATCAGTCATGCCCCCATGGTGAAAATGCAGCATCCGGATTTCGAAATATATTCCACGGGAATCCATGCCTATCGCAACGTCTCGTGCGCGGACTGTCACATGCCGTACATGAGTGAGGGTGGCGTCAAGTTCACCGACCATCATGTACAAAGTCCGCTGCTCAACATCGCCAACTCCTGTGCTGTTTGTCACCGATGGAGCGAAGAGGAAATCCGCAGTCGCGTGGAAAGCATCCAGGACAAAATCCACGAAGTGCGGGGACGGGTAGAGCAGGCCCTCGTGGCAGCGCACTTCGATGTGGCGGCTGCCATGCAGGCAGGGGCCACCGACGAGGAACTTCAACCTGCCCGCCAGCTCATCCGTCGAGCACAGCTTCGGTGGGACTTTGTGGCGGCCAACAATGGCATGGGCTTTCACTCGCCGGCGGAGTGCCTGCGGATCCTGGCTGCGGCTCTCGATTTAGCCGGGCAGGCTCGCTCCGAGGCCAGCCGCATTCTCGCCAAACACGGTATCACTGACCCCATCAACTATCCCGATGTAAGCACCAAGGAAAAAGCCCAGGCCGTGGAACAACTGTTCGTCAAGGGGACGCCGCCCAATCTTTTGCCCACCAAGGTGAGTGGTAGCCCCGTCCCTGCTGCGCTGACGGCCGGGCCATGATCCCCTCAAAATCGGTGGAACGCTGTCGCCCATCGCCACTCATGCGATTCTCGTGAGAATTTATCGCCGCCGGGTCCGCCGAGTTCGTCGCGGCTCTGAGCGATGGGACCGTTGGGTATGGTCCACTTCTAGAGGGTCGCGATCGTCTTCCGCCGAGAACACTGGAGGAGGTAACTTGGTGGCTAATGCCGCGGCATCTTCATCGGTGATGTCCTGCCGCGCGTACCCGTAACCACGGAAGATTGGCAGGCCTTTCAACCGCGCATAGATTTCCCTCCGCGTCCGCCCCTCTGGCATGTCGGGCCAGGGACCTTCTTGGTCCTGGAAATGGAAAAAGTTGTCAACGAGGGGTCGGACATATCGCCAGTAAGCGGGGTTGTCGGTTTGCAGCACGAAGAGTCCACCGGGAACAAGCGCGCGATGGACCAGCGCCAGGAACGCCGGTGTCAGCAGCCGTCGGTGCTGCTTCTGTGGATCTTTATACGGCTGAGGATGATAAATGTGGATTTCCGCCACGCTGTGGGGAGCCACGTAATTTTCCAGAAATTCGTGACCGCCACACACGATAAAACGCACATTGGAGAGTCCCCGCTGGTTGGCGCGACGGGTCGCATAGCGGATCACTACCGGCAGGATGTCCAGCCCGACGTGATTGAACTCGGGACGCCGTAAAGCACTGGCCAGCGTGAAACGTCCGTTGCCGCAGCCGATGTCCAAAACAAGCGGGGCCTCCCGGCCGAAGACCGCCGACCAATCAATGGGGCCGGGGGGCGGAAGTCTCTTGATGGCCGTCTTTACCCACTGCTCCGGAGGAAGGATCCGCCCGGGAATGGGAACGCCAAACTCGTACTCGACGTCACCATCCCGGTAGTCTTTGGGATGTTTCATAGGATTCTCACGTACCGCAGGGGGCCTTAGCCGCACATAATGGGAGAATTGTCTTGCTGTAAAGAAGCCACACAGACGGGGCACTCCCTCACTATTGTACACAGGCTCCCAGTTCGAAGAGACCGCTCGGAAATCGCCGGGTCGTTAAGGTGCAAAAATGGTTTTGCGGCAACTGGCCGAAATCCTCTGGGTCTTCGCGCTGCTTGGATTGGCGAGTTTTGGGGGACCGGCCGCCTCCATCGCCATCATGCAGCAGACGCTTGTGCGGCGGCGTCGCTGGCTGAGTGATACAGAATTCATGGACTATGTGGGAGCGAGCCACCTCATCCCCGGCCCGATCGCGGTGCAATTGTCCCTCCATTTGGGCTACCGTCGCGCAGGCCTCCTTGGGGCGCTGGCCGCAGTCGTGGGATTCGTCGTCCCCGCGGCGATGATCACGTGGCTCTGTGCGGTGGTGTACGTGCGCAACCAGGGATTGCCCGCTCTGGAGGCCTGCCTCTCGACCGTCCGACCGGTCATTCTCGGCATTATCCTCGTTTCCATCAAGCAAATTGCCCAGGGAAGATGGCGACGACCGACCAATCTTGTAATCCTGGCCGCCGTGGTTGCGGCCTACATGTGGGGAGCCAATCCATTCGCAGTTCTTGTGGCGGGCACGTTCCTGGGAATGCTCCTGTTTCACGTGATTCAACCGAAAAAAGAAAACTCCCCGCCCGGCGACCGCCCTCCTGAAGTCCCCGCTTCGCGCCATACCTTCCCGTTTATCGGAGGTATGACGGCCGCCGGTACTTCGGCGCTGATAACCCAGATGTCTCCCCTTCAGCTTTTTCTCGTGTTTGCCAAAGTGGGGGTTTTTCTCTATGGAGGTGGTAACGTACTGGCGGCTTATCTGGCCTCTGAATTCGTCAACACGGGTATCCTGTCGCACCAACAATTGCTGGATGCGCTGGCGGTTGGTCAGAGCACGCCCGGTCCGATTCTCACAGTCGCCACATTTCTGGGCTATGTGCTGGGCGGCCATATCGGAGCGGTAGCGGCCACAGCAGGCATTATCACACCATGTATGGTCCTGGCCTCCGTTCTCCATCCCTATGTGCGGAAGGCACGCTCCTACCGCTGGTCGGCCGCGTTTTTGGATGCCCTGATGCTGGCCGTCATCGGTCTGATTCTGGGAGTGTGCGTGGACCTGGGACGCCAGGTTTTTACTCAGCCCGTCGCAATCGTCCTGGGGCTATTTACATTATGGGCGGCGGGCGTTTGGAAAATTTCGCCCGTTCGTTTGATCCTGGCGGCCGCCCTCTTGGGGCTACTCATCGGACGGTGAGACTGGTTTGCGCGAGAATCGGTCCTCCCGACAACCCACCGCACAGAGTGGCCTTTAACCCTGCCCGATGGGTCGCCCACGGTTGCGAAAACCACCCCTGTGGACGCGGGTCGTACCGCAGCGAACAGGTCGAGACCATACGTGACACACCCGTCGGGACGGATGTTTCGATTTTGTCCGCACGTGGGCGGGGCGATTCATGAATCGCCCGTAAGGACGTGAGCGGCTGGTCCGGGGCCATAACAGCGAAACGACCAACTTTTTCTCCACCCGACATTCGCACTTTGGTTGTGCGGCCATCTTGAAACGGGCGCGTCCCAGTCTGGGCGTTGGCTTCCCCAAGCGAAAATGCTGTGCCATAATGATACGCGGATGAGCGAAGCAAACAGCCAGGCCGTTCTGCGGTTCTTCTGGGAGGGTTCCCATAGCACCGAGTCGAGGAGGCGTCCACCATGCAGAAGCATTTCAGTCATTCTGTCAAACTGACCTATGGGATGATGATAGTCGTGCTCAGCACCGCCTTGACGTACGGGGGTGCTCTTTTGGCAGAGAATG
>NZ_JACIYL010000295.1 GCF_014359955.1 Thermogutta sp.
GGTCTTCGAAACAGACGCCTTCCCCGGCGAAAAATTTTCCGGGCAGATTGCGTTCATCGATCCAACGCTCCGAGAATCGACACGCACGATCAGAGTCCGAGTCAACGTGGCCAACCCTGGGGTCCGTCTGAAACCTGGGATGCTGGCACGGGGTTTGGTGGAGGCACATCTGGCGGCTGGAGACACAGTTTTTGAACCCTCTTTGGCTGGGAAGTGGATTTGCCCCATGCATCCAGAGGTCATTTCGGACTCCCCAGGGAAATGCACGCGGTGCGGTATGGACCTGGTCCGCGTGGAATCGCTGGGATACGTGGCCATGGATGAAAAACTCACTCCCCCGCTCGTTATCCCCGCCTCTGCACCATTGATCACGGGCAAACGGGCGCTTGTCTATGTGCGACTTCCGGACAGTGAAGAGCCCATCTTTGAAAGTCGCGAAATTGTGCTCGGGCCACGAGTAAAAGAGGGATATATTGTCCACAGCGGCCTGAAAGAAGGGGAGTTGGTGGTCGTTAAAGGGAACTTTAAAGTGGACAGCGCTGTGCAACTTGCCGGAAAGGCCAGCATGATGCATTCCGTCGATCAGGCGTCAGAGCCTACTGCCACGGAAGGACGCGAGGTTAGTTCGGCTGGCGATCCTGTGCTCGCCCGGGCGCTCCAGGGTCTTTGGACGCCGTACCTCAGCATTCAGCAGGCGCTTTCGCGCGATGATCCGGCCAAGGCGGCCGCTGGATTCGCCGCGATCGCCGCAACTCTTCCCCAACTTCTCCATTCCGACCTGCCGGAGAAGGAGCGGCAACAGCTTGCAGAAATTGCGTCGCACCTGCAAATGGCGTGCGACCAGGCCAGGAACGTGCAGGACATAGAAGTTTTGCGATCCGCATTCCGCCACCTTTCACAGACCCTGATTGAGGTCGTGCGAAAATTTGGCCATGCACACGGAAAGCCGCTCGTCGTTGTCCATTGCCCGATGGCGTTTTCCAACCAGGGAGCGGAATGGTTGCAGGAGGGGGAAGAAGTGGCCAATCCTTACTTTGGAAGCCGAATGCTTCGCTGTGGAGAGGTCAAGGAGCAAATAGAACCGCTTGGCATTGAAAAAGAGATACATCCGGCGACGAGTGGCGGTTCTCAGCCTCAGCCACCCATGGATCACTTCCATCAGCATTGACACGCGCAATGGCGATTGCCTGAATTCGCTGAAGCTGTTAGTCGAGCCAATATTGGTCGTCCATCGCCAACGGCAGAATGGAGAAAGAAGCAATGACGGACAACAATATTCCGTTTACAGCAAAATTTATCGATGGAATCATTCGATTCACTCTCGATAATAAGCTGGTGGTCTTTCTCATCATCGCAGCGATCGTGGGCTGGGGACTGGCGGTCATGCCGTTCGACATCAATGTCCCTTTCCTGCCCCGCTCACCGGTTCCCGTCGATGCATTTCCCGATATTGGAGAAAACCAGCAAATTGTGATCGCGGAATGGCCGGGGCGAACGCCTCAGGATGTCGAAGACCAGGTCACATATCCGCTCACCGTTTCTCTGCTGGGAGTTCCCGGCGTGAAAACCATTCGCAGTTCTTCCTATTTCGGATTTGCGATGGTGTATGTCATCTTTCGAGAAGATGTGGACTTCTACTGGGCAAGGTCGCGAATCCTGGAACGCCTCCCCGTCGCACAGAAATCACTTCCGCCCGGTGTCAATGCGACATTGGGACCGGACGCCACTGCGCTGGGGCAGGTCTTCTGGTACACGCTGGAAGGCCGCGATCCCAAAACAGGCGAACCGGTTCCCGGATGGGATCTCGAAGAGCTGCGATCGATCCAGGACTGGCAGGTCCGGTATGCGCTTCAGTCGGTGGAGGGCGTGGCGGAGGTCGCTTCGGTGGGTGGGTTTGTTCGAGAGTACCAGGTCGATGTGGATCCCGAGCAGCTTGCCCATTATGGTGTCACCCTGGAACAGGTGCTGGATACGGTGCGCCGTTCGAACCTCGATGTGGGAGCACGAACGATAGAGATTAATGGTGTTGACTATATGATCCGCAGCCGCGGATTTATTCGGAGCGTAGAAGATCTGGAAAATGCGGTGATTAAAACGGATCATGAAGTTCCCATTCTTGTCAAGAATGTTGCCCATGTCACCCTTGGGCCGGCCATGCGCCGCGGCGTCCTCAACAAGGGCGGTGCGGAGGCCGTGGGCGGCGTCGTGGTGGTTCGTTACGGCGAGAACCCGATGGAGGTCATTAAACGGGTCAAACAGAAAATCGCCGAGATTGCTCCCGGCCTGCCGCGAAAGACACTGTCTGACGGCCGGATTTCACAGGTCACGATTGTCCCGTTCTACGATCGGACTCAGCTTATTCAGGAAACTCTGGGGACGCTGAGCGACGCGCTGCGGCAACAGGTGATTGTCACGATTATTGTCGTGCTTATCATGGTTAATCATTTTCGGTCTTCTTTTCTCATTTCAAGCTTACTCCCAATGGCCGTCTTAATGTCATTTATTGGCATGAAAATATTTCATGTCGATTCCAATTTGATGTCACTTGCCGGGATCGCTATCGCCATTGGCACGATGGTCGACATGGGGATCATCCTGACGGAAAATATGCTCAAACATCTGGACGAAGCTTCACCTGAGGAGCCGCGCAAGGAGGTCATTTTCCGAGCAGCATCAGAAGTGGGCCGGCCGGTTCTGACCGCGATAAGCACAACCGTGCTGGGGTTTTTGCCGGTGTTCGTGATGACCGGGCCGGAAGGAAAGATGTTCCGGCCCCTTGCCTATACCAAAACATTTGCGTTGATAGCATCGGTCATCATTGCTCTCACACTTTTGCCACCACTGGCCCACATTTTGTTCAGCATAAGAAAGCCGACACGTTGGCTGCGTCTGACGGCTGCCGGGGTTGTGCTCGTGGGAAGTCTGATCGCCGGGGCAAACCTGGGATGGTGGCTTGTCATTGTGGGGATAGCGTGGGCCGGAGGGTTCCTCGTGGCAGAGTTCGCCCCGCAGTGGGAGTTCCGCTACCGGCAGCTTCTGACCTTGGTCGCCGCTACCGTTGCCATCGGTATCTTGGCGGCGGACTGGTTACCGCTTGGACCGGGAAAGGGACTTACGCGGAATATCATTCTTGCCGGTGGAGTCATTGCAGGGCTATTGGCTGTGTTCCTTGTATTTCAAAAGTTTTACTCTGTTCTCCTGCGGTTTTTCCTTAGACACAAGCTTGTTTTCTATCTCTTTCCGGTTAGCAGTCTGCTCCTGGGGGCGTGCATCTGGCTTGGATTTGAACGCGTGTTTGCTTTCGTCCCGGGTGTTCTCGAGCGAATCGGTATTTCCAGACAAAGAGTGCTGGGGCATCCTCTCTGGGTTTGGGCACGGCATGAGTTTCCAGGGCTAGGACGGGAGTTCATGCCACCACTCGATGAAGGATCGTTTCTCCTCATGCCCACGGCCATGCCTCACGCAGCCCTGGCCCAGGCTCAGGATTATTTGGAAAAACAGGTCAAATTGGTTTCCGCAATACCTGAAGTTGACGTCGTTGTAGGAAAACTCGGCCGCGTCGATAGCGCTCTGGATCCAGCGCCCATCAGCATGATAGAAACGTTGATCACCTATAAGCCGGAATATCTTGTCGATGCCACAGGCCACCGATTAACATTCAAAGCGATTGAAAACGATGGCCGTCTCGAGTTTGTTCGCGATGCGAACGGAAATCTCATCCCAGATCCTCACGGCTGGCCTTATCGCCAGTGGCGGCCGGAAATCCGCTCGGCGGACGATCTGTGGCGCGAAATCGAGAGAACCGCGCGGCTGCCCGGGCTTACCTCTGCTCCAAAACTCCAGCCGATCGCCGCGCGCATCGTGATGTTGCAAACCGGCATCCGGGCGGCCATGGCGGCGCGGATTCGGGGGAATAGTTTGGATGACATTTACAAGGTGGCACTTCAGGTGGAAAACATACTCAAGGAGGCACCGGGGGTCGATCCCAAGACCGTGTTTGCCGACCGGATGATTGCCTCTCCCTACTTGGAAATTGTCCCCCGACGGGAAGACCTGGCGCGATACGGCGTGAAAATCGAAGAGTTCCAGCACTTGATAGAAACTGCAGTGGGCGGTGAACCGCTGACCACGACTGTGGAGGGCCGGGAACGGTATCCCGTCCGCGTGCGCTACTTAAGGGAACGTCGCGATTCTATTGAGGAACTGAAACGCATTCTCGTGACCACGGCGACTGGGGCCCAGGTCCCGCTGGAGCTGCTGGCCGATATTCAGTATGTCCAAGGACCGATGGAAATTCGTTCGGAAGATACAAAGCTCGTGGGCTACGTGATCTTTGACAAGCAACCAGGCTATGCGGAAGTAGACGTGGTAGAAGCCTGCCAGCGCTTGTTGCGCCAGAAGCTGGAAAGTGGTGAACTGGTATTGCCCCCGGGAACGGAAATGCCCACATTCATCGGCTCGTACGAAAACCAGGTTCGTTCCGCGCGTACTCTGGCGGTGGTCGTTCCCCTAACTTTCTTTATCATCTTTTTAATTCTCTATTTTCAGTTCAGAAACGTCCTGACTACGTTTATTGTGTTTTCCGGGGTACTGGTTGCAGCGTCGGGTGGTTTTCTGCTGCTCTACCTCTACGCACAACCGTGGTTTGCTGATTTTTCAGTATTCGGTGTCAACCTGCGAGATCTTTTCCAGATGCGAACGCTCAATCTCAGCGTCGCCGTATGGGTCGGGTTTATCGCGCTGTGGGGAATTGCCACCGACGACGGTGTGGTGATCGCCAGTTATCTGGATCAGTCGTTTGCGGTCCGGAAACCGCGCACGGTAGAAGAAATTCGCGACGCGACAGTAGCCGCCGGATTGCGCAGGATCCGGCCGTGCCTGATGACCACGGCC
>NZ_JACIYL010000296.1 GCF_014359955.1 Thermogutta sp.
CGGGCCAACGACGAGAGCCAGCGGGTACCCCAGGGAATCTTCGTGGAGATCTTGCGGGCGGCTGCCCCCTGTCTAATCCTGCTGGACGAACTGGCCGACTACTGCGTGGGCGCGGCCGCGGTTCCGGTCGGCGACACGACCCTCGCGGATCAAACCGTGTCGTTCATCCAGCAGCTCACCGAGGCTGTCCAGCAGGTTCCGGGCGCAGTTGTGGTCGCCACGCTCCCGGCGAGCAAGTACGAGGTCGCGCAGAGCGAGAAGGGGCAGGAGGTGTTCGTCACCCTGGAAAAGCGCTTCCAGCGTCTTGGGGCCGACGTCAAGCCTGTCGCAGATGAGGAGATCTACGAGGTTGTGCGGGCGCGTCTGTTCGAGTCGATTGATGGTTTGCAGGCGGGAAGCCCGCCGCCCGACTCCTGGTATCCGAAGAAGGTGGCCGCAGTCTATCAGGACATGTATGTCGCCCACGCGGGCGAAGTCCCTTCGGAAGCCACGAAGGGCACCTATCGCGAGTTGATCGAGCGTGCTTATCCGTTTCATCCACTGCTCCTCGATGCGCTTTATACCCGCTGGGGCAGCCACCCCGATTTCCAGCGGACCCGTGGTGTGCTGCGGTTGCTGGCGAGTATCGTCGGTGACCTCTGGAAGCGGCGGCAGGGAAACACACAGACCCAACACCTTATCCAGCCATGCCATATCCGCTGGTCCCTCGATGCGTTGGAGGCGGCCCTGACGCGCCTTTGGGGGCCGGCGTATCAGTCGGTGGCGGCGGCCGATGTTGTCGGTGAGCGATCCAATGCCGCCTTGTTCGACGAGGAACGCGGCGGTGACTACCGGTCGGAAGCTATCGGCCAGGGCCTGGCGGCCGCCATCCTGCTCGGTTCGTTCGGCGGTCTAGGCGAGCGGAGCGGTTTCAGTTCCAAGGACTTGAAGCTGGCCTGCTCGAAACTGGGAGTCAACTGGAACTACACCGACGGGGCCTTGCTGGAGCTGGAGAATCGTTGCTTCTACCTCCACACGGCAAGAGCCGGCAGCCTCGGAAAACGCTACTGGTTCGGGACGAAGCCCACGCTCACCAAGCTCCTCATCCAGTATCGGCAGCAAATGGCGAAGGAAAACTTCGACGCCGAAATCCTCGAAGACCTCCAGGCCGAGTCAAAAAAGGGCACGATGGCTAACGCGACTTGGCGCGTGATTGTCAACCCTGCGGTCGATCTGCCCGAGCAGAAGTCGCTTACCTTGCTGGTTCTTCCACCATCGCTGGCCTGGGACGAAAACGGCGGGGGGAAGGACGCAGTCGAGGACTGCGTTCGAGCGATCAGCACGCGGTGCGGCGGAAAGGAACGCCTGTACCGCAACACGCTCCTGTTCTTGGTGGGAACAGCCCGCGGCTTGAACAGGCTTCGCCAGGCATATCGCGAGCGGGCCGCTCTGGAGGCCGTGCGCCGGGACTACGGCAATCAGCTCGATGAGGAGCAACGCGAGGATCTCGGAAAGCGGTTGGACGAAGCACGCAGGGCCGCACTGGAGGCACTGGGCCCCGCCTATACCGTGGCCCTCCGAGTGCGCGGGCAAGAGGTCGAGGCGTGCGTGCTATCGGACGCCCGCCGAACCTTCCAGGAACACCTCGGCTATGTGTGGACCACGCTCGTAGAGGACGAGGAGTGGATTCTTCGCCGCGTGGGCCCGGTAACGCTCCAGAACACCGGATTGATCCCCCAAGAGGGAGGCCTCTCACTCAAGGAGGCTGTGGAAGCCTTTCTGAGGTTCACCGACAAGCCGATGATCGCGTCGAAAGAGGCGGTGACGAAAGGACTCGAGCAAGCTTGCAAGGATGGCCTTGTAGGCATTGGGCGTGGCCCCACCCTTGCTTCGCTTCAGGCGCGTTATTTTAAGCAGGCAGTCTCACTCGATCCCAGCGAGGACGGCGTGTGGATCATCCCGCCGTGTGCGCCGGAAACGCCAACGGTAGCGGAGAGCGAGAAGACCGCTGGAAGCGGCGTAAACGCGGCGGGAACCGGGACCACCGCCGATGAAAGTACGCCGGTAATCACTGAGAACCACCCCCCCGCCAAGGGGACGGTTCGCCGAATCGTTATCCGCGGGGCAGTTTCCGTAGAGCAATGGTCTGAGCTTTTCCGCTGCTTCGTCGGCCCTGCCGCGCGCATGAGCCTGAAGAAGCTGGGCCTCGGGGTGCACTTCGAAATGGTACTGCCCGATGACCAACCACTCAGTGAGAACGATCAAGCACTCAAGGCGATGAAGGAGGCGGCGCGGCAGTTGGGGCTGGAGTTCGACTCTGAAGGATAACTGGTCCGAGCTACCGCATCTGTCTGGCTACTGATGGGGGAAGGACGGATGCCACGTCCGTTTGCGGAAGGAAAGTCGCCCGCCGCCTCCGCGACACGCGCCCTACGCCTATTGCAAAACGCCTTCTCCTGCCTGCTTCGGCTGGCGTGCTGGCACGCAGCGGCGCACAAAATCTGTCAAGGGCGGCATGAATTTGTGCGCCATTTTCTTGTGTGAGTCGTAACCTCTTGTCTGTAATCGACTTGCGCAGAATTTCTGCGGCGCACAAAATCGGCCCGGTAACACCAGGAATTTGTGCGCGCGAATCTTCCGGTAGACTCCAAGAGAAAGACGATGCAGGCCACTCTTTCAACACGTATAGAGAGGTATTCGCATGACTGAACGCCTTCTGACCGCCCATGAATGTGCCCAATTCCTTCGTGTCAGCCGTCGCCATTTGGATCGGCTCAAGGCCGTTGAGGGTCTGCCGTTCGTTCGCCTGGGTCGGCGGGTTCTCTTTCCTGAAATTGCTGTTCGACAGTGGCTGCAAAGCCGCACCGAATCCATCCACCCAGGGGCCCAAGCAAATTACGGCTCGACACCGGAAAACGGCAGGGACTGAAGTACTCCATGTGGAGTGCGGTGATTTATCGCCGCTTTTTGGCGAAGGCTTTAGCCTTCGCAGTGCGACGGAGGCCTTGGGTATGACTTACGCACGGAACAATGGCTCTCCATCACCGCCATTTGGTATCGGCTACCTGCCACGCGGCCGTGGCGGCTCCCGCTCCCCGTTGGGGTTTTCCATTGGTGTTTGCCCACCGCCATTCGCCGCTCGCTATTCGCCCTTGCGGCGGAGACCGAGGTTCCGTGCGGAAAGCGGGGCTAAAGCCTCGCACTCCAAAATGCAACGTTTTATGGAGGAAATGCTTAATGAGCACCGTCGATCCTGAGACCAGTCTGGACCTAAAGTCCTATCTTGCCCTCGGCTATCGTGTGCATCCGATCCGCCCAGGGCAAAAAACTCCGCTTTTACCCGGCTGGCCCGACAAGGCAACCAACGACGAGGCCACGCTCCGTGACTGGGCTTGTCAATTCCCGGGCTGCAATTGGGCGATTGTGACGGGCGGGGGCTTTTCCGTGCTGGATATCGATCCCGCCGCCCTGAAGGCTGGCTGGCCAGGTGAGGAGCGTCGACGAGAGCTGAAAGCCACTGGCTGCCCACTGGTGCAAACGCCCCGCGGGGGCTTTCACTTGTACTTTCGGGCTAGCTGGCCGAACAGCACGGGGAAAGTGGCTTCCGGCGTCTACACCAAGGGCCCACGCGGCTATGTCCTCGTGCCGCCTTCGTCGGTCCATGCTCAGCCGTACGTGTGGATCCGGCCCTTGGTGACGATCGACGAACTCCCAGCCCCGCCAGTCTGGCTGGAAGCCGAAGTCGTCGGGGTGAACGCCCAGGCCCCGGGTCGGCTCCGCTTTCCAGAGTCCGCCCAAAGTAATGTGAGCGAGGACTTGGAACCGTTGTTGGAGGGCACGCGGAACATCGGACTAACCCGACTGGCTGGCCGCTTGCGAAGGCTTGGGCTTAGTCAGGCTGAACTGGAGTCCGCCCTCCTAGCCGCGAACTCATTCCGCTGCCGGCCACCGCTGCCAGAACGCGAAGTCCTGGCCATCGCCCGCAGTGTGTCACGGTATCCACCGGCCATCGCATGCGCCACCTTTTCCCGAAGTGTCGCTATGCAACGGGCGTGGCGAGCTTCCCTGAGAGTTCATTCCAAACCGAGAAAGGAAGGCAAAACATGAGTTGGTCCCACAGCAGCCTGGAAATCTTGGTCGCTCCCGCCGGTCGGGGATCAACCCGCCTGGTCGAAGTTTACCACGGTCCCCACACGATTCGGGAGCGCGTCGATACCGATTCGATGAGCGCCGTCCGCAAGTTCGCAAAATACATCGCGGAGTATCTCAACCTGATCCAAGATGACGCCAACTTTGACGACTTTTTTCGCTGGTTTTACAGTACCGTCACCCGGGCCGCTGAAGCCGCCGATGAAAAGGCCCTACAGGAGGCTGCACGCCATCTCGCCGCAACCGCCACGGAATTGCCCAGCAACATCATCCCGGGTCAGGGACGCCCCGTGGAGCTGCGGGAGTTGGAGCCGTGGCCCGACCCGGTAGATCTCAAGGAAACTCTCCACCAGTGCGCTCGGTACATCCAAAAATATGTGTTTTGTCAGCCGGAAGAGGCCGAGACGGTTGCCCTCTACCTGGCCTGGACCTACTGCTTCAAACATTTCGAGGTGGCTCCCATCCTCGTCGTCACCAGTCCCACCAAACGGTGCGGGAAGACGACCCTTCTCCGCTTGATTCTCCACGTGGCCAACCGGCCGATCCCTGCCGTGAATATTAGCCCGGCCGGCATTTATCGGGTCGTGGATGCATTTCTGCCCACGCTCCTTATCGACGAGGCCGACACCTTCCTCGGCCGTAATCCGGAGTTGACGGGCATCGTCAACTCGGGGTGGATGCGAGACAACGCCTACACCCTCCGCTGCGACCCCGAAACTGGCGAGCCACGGATGTTTTGCACCT